>CAZOOT010000005.1:0-62582 GCA_964581455.1 uncultured Chitinophaga sp.
TTGTAATTGTAGCTGCACCAGTTGCTGGATCAATATTTACTAAGAAAGGATTTACCGTTGTCCCGTAAATAGGATTTGGCCAAACCTGGCTTAAATTAAGCTGGTTTGCAGTAGGTCCCTGTGTAACTTGAACCAGATCACCCGGACTCCAATCCACCCACGCATCCTTTATTACTCTGAAAGTACCTGTCATGCCGCCGGTAAAAGGACAAATTACAGTTGCACTCCAGGTCATCAAGGAATTATAATTTGGACTGCCATACATGGCGCTATTCATATTGGATATATCATGTATTTGCCCATCCTTACTATGTACCTGGTTGTACAAGGTGTAGGTTTGGCCGGTTTGTAATCCAACGCCCAGGGCAGTTGCAATTTCAGTGGCGCTTACTTCCAGTTTGGTGTCACCGCTATAAGGCACTTCCTTTATCGGTTTCCAGGTAGCCGTATTAGTGCTAGCTGTTCCAATGCTAACAAATATTTTAATTTTTTGAACAGGTGTACCGTATTCTCTTACAGTTACATCCACCTTTGAAGTTGCAAGATTGGAAAAATCAATTAAACTTTTACCAACTGCAACTTTAGTAACATAGGAGCCAATACCCTGGCTGGAAAATTCTCCGTATGTTTCTCCCTTTTTACAACCACTTAGCAGTAAAAGGGTGGCTGAGGTTAATATTAATATTATTTGCTTCATAATTTCTGATTTAAAAGTTTTTTATCTACGTGAGGTTGGAGGATTCTTATCCCAGAATACCTGAACACCTACGCTGCTTTTTTGAGCAGCATTTAAATTTCTGTTTACAAATACAGATGGATATAAATGTGAATTCAGGAAAACTCCGGGATTATTTTCTATGGTGTATTGCATATTTGCAGGCTTATTGGTTCTGCGATACATATTATAGGCATCTACGCCATTTCCCCATAATGCCAGGTAGTATTCTTTCATGATTATATTCAACCTCTCATCAGTAGTAGTCGCAGCATCATATGCAGCCAGAACTTTATTTACATAATTATTAATTTTTGCAGCATCTGGAACCCGTGTAGTGGGAATTGTTTCAGAATAACCAATAGAAGCCGGAAAATTAATTACTTTATTAATTGATTTACGAACACCGCTTTCCATCCTTGTTCTTGCATTGGCAACATTGTTGTTTAAGACCAATTCATATTCAGCGATTGTAAATTCGGTGAATGCTGATTGCCATATCGGTTGAATACCTGCACCCTGTCCGCCAAAATCTACAGCTACATTTGCTCCCTGGTTATTATCAAAACGACCTCCAAAAGGATAAACCCCAACTGTTGTTCTTAATTGTCCATCTGGTGGGATACCGCTGTTATCACCGTGATCTCTACCCCAAAATCCACCCTGAATCAATAAACAGAAAGGCATATTATAAGAAGCACCTGTATAAGGATTGGATAAATTTGTAGCATAATGACCAGGATATGCTTGACCAAAACAGTTAATTGTATTCTCACTTACACTTGCATAATTAGTACGTTGACGATAAAGGTAATACCGTGTACGTGGATCATTCTGCGCATCACCTATCCCTTTTTCCTCAGCCAGAGACCACATAAAATATGTGCCGATATAATCACCAGAGCCAGTTGAAGTATGGTTGCCTACATAGCGGGGATGGCGGCTATTTGGATTGGCTCCTTTTCTGCTATACTTGAATTCAAAATCTTTTGCATCGGAATCTATCAGATCACCTGCTGTTAACAAAGCTGCAATTTTTGTATTTGCTGCAGGGTCTGCCAACCTTGTATTTACCAATGCTCTTAATTTCAGTGTTTTTGCCAGTGTAGTCCATCTTGCTGCGCTACCTCCATACATGAGATCCTGATTGCCGGGTGTACCAGCAGGAGGTTTTGCCAGATCAGCAATAGCTGCATCTAACAAAGTAACAGCTCCGGCATAAACAGCAGCTCCGGGATCCACTTTAGGATTCAGATTTCCTTCACCCAGATTTGCTTCGGTAAAAGGAACATCGCCAAACATATCTACCAAGGTCATCAATATATAAGCCTTCATGACCTTTGCCATACCAGAATGAACAAATTTTTTCTGTGTTTCGGCAATAGGTATTAACGCATTAATATGTTTTAGCGCCCCGGTATAAGCTGCGCTCCAAAGCCCGTCATAGCTTTGCGGTGTATACGCATTATCATATCTCGGGCCATACATAATTATCTGCCTGGTAAGACTCATCCCAAGACCTGATGCAGTATTAAAAAATCCGGCAAAGCTTAATTCTGCCTGGTTTAAATAAAGATCAGCGTTAGCTGATTCAGGAGTCGGCCCATTGGGGTTAACCAACAACCTGTCCAGTGTTTTATCGCAACCGGAAAGGGCTATTGTTGTTATTAAAATTAAAAATATCTTTTTCATAATTACTTCTTTAGTATTTAATTAGAATGTTACTCTTATACTAGCTCCAAGACGTCTTGAAGTTGGCCCTGCCAGGTATTCCAAACCACGTACATTGCTTACACCCAGACTTGAAACTTCCGGATCAAAATTGACATACTTTGGAAAATTAGGAGCATTGTACCATAAGTTCTGCCCTGATACGGTCAGTGATATAGAACCAAATGGTGTTTTTTTCAGTGCTTCTGCAGGAAGTGAATAAGAGAATGAAGCTTCGCGAAGCCGGATATTTGTTGCATCATATGTAATCAAATCTCCCATTCCGAAAAATCCACTCCAGTTATTAAAATAAGCCTGGCTTGCACTGATCTGAACTGTATTTGGAGTACCATCTGCCTGAACACCCGGAAGAATTAAAGGAAGATGTCTGTCAAAATCTGTGTCTTTTGTCAAACCACGTCCCACTAGTGTACCCGGAGTATAAGCCAGCATATCTCCACCTTGGGTCCAATCCCACTGCATACGGAATGAAAATCCTTTGTACTCCAGTGTACTGATTCCAGCTAATTTAAAATCAGGAATTGGGTTACCGATAATTCCTATTTCGCTTGAACCTACATAATCTCCACCCGGGCTTACTAATCTTGTTCCAACAAGGGGACTAGTAGATGGGGCAAGTGTTTTGGGATCAATTTTCTGAGTATATGTTCCCTGGATAACGCCTAATGGATGGCCATTGATTGCGAATAAACCTTCATTACTAAATCCATCCACTACAATTTGTTTAATATCATCAGGTAAATGTGATACCAAGCTTCTGTTCAACGTGAAGTTTGCATCCAATTGCCATCTCCAGTCTTTGTTTCTGATAACTGTACCGCCCAATCCCAACTCAATACCTTTATTTTGAACAGTACCTGCATTGATTGATTGAACTGTAAATCCTGTAGAGGGATCCAGGTCTCTGTCAAGGATCTGATCTTCAGATAATCTTCTGTAAAAAGTAAGATCTAAACTAATACGATTGTTTACAAACTTTCCTTCAATACCCACTTCAATTTCACCGATCAGCTCAGGTTTCAATTGAGAATTCGGTAATCTGTTAGAAATACTGTTTGTGTTGATAACCGTTCCAACCCTGTCTTCAAAACGGTTTGTTGAAATATTTAACACAGGTCTTGTGCTGTAAGGTACTCCGAAGTTAGCACTGGTGGCATATCCGCCCCTGATCTTCAAATAATTTACAACTCTGCTTCCTTTCAATGCTTCAAAAGCTGAAGTTGGAATAAATGATAGGCTTGAACTTGGGTAAAATAGCGAACGACTGTCCTTTTCAAGATTTGAGGTCCAGCTGTTTCTTCCACCAAGAGTTAAGTACACAAAATCATTATATGAAACTGTTCCCTGTGCAAATGCACCTAAAGAAAGTTGACGTGATTTAAAATCATTATCGCCGCCGCCTTCATCTAAATTTTCTGTAATGATAAAATTAGAATGATCAAAGAGGCCATATACAAGCTGCTGGGTACTTCTCTGCCCGGATTGAGCATAGGCCCTGTCCTGAGAGTTTACACCGGCATCCACATTCACCCTAAAACCACCATTTAGTTTTTTATTCCAGTCCATTAACACGGAATGATCCCAAATGGTATTGTGGCCATTTACTGTTCTGTGTATTCCCCTGCGGAAAATCAAGTCAGCTCCAACAGTGCCTCCTTTGTTTTGAGAATAGAAATTATAATCAGAATAATAGTCATAACCAACCCGGTAGTTAATATTCAGATTTGGTGTAATTGCATATGCCAACCGGATATTACCATAAAGCCGGTTGATCTTTTGGCCGGTGAAAGAATTTCTGACTGTCCAGTTTGGGTTTTGGATATCATTATTACCACGATAATAAATGGATGATTTATCTAAAGGATTTTCCCAGGGAAGATAATTGTCTCCATCTTCCGGACCGCCCATAAGATTTACAGCAATTGGTGTATAGATCAGATTACCATAAACAGAAGAAACCGTAGGGTTACTACCGAAGCTGGTTGAAGTGGGGGGTGATTTATAATCAGTAGTTGCATAATTAAATGTACCGCCAACTGTTAAACCATTATTTAATTTTACGGAACCACCCAGTCCAAAGTTGTTCTTGAATAAATTATTGCCGGGAACAAATCCCTGGTCATCTGTATAAGAATAGCTGGCATTAAAACTTGAATTTGCGCTTCCTGATTGAATACCTACAGATGTATTTTGGATAATACCGGATCTGAAAAATCTTTCTACACTATTATATGGTTTAAATTCATAAATAAGATCATTGCCAGCACCTGGTGTCCTGTTGAATTGAGGTAAGGCTACATGCAGGGCTGTTCTGTCATAAGGATGCGCTACTTTAATTGGTGGGTCTGTAAATTTTGCTCCCCAGTTACTGAAGAAAGCCAATCCTACACTCTGGTCAAATCCACCACCATAAGATTGCTGGTAATCAGGTAAATTGGCCACTTTATTCACAAACACCGATTGTGTAACTGTTACTTCAGACTTATTTTTTAATTTAGTGTTAGCTGCATTCTTGGTGGTTATAAGTACCACACCATTACGCCCTAATTCTCCATAAAGTGTAGTTGCACTTAATCCTTTCAAAACACTGATACTTTCAATGTTGTTTGGATCCAGATCAAGGAAGCGGCTGGAAGTAGTGTTGCCATACTGAAAATTCGCCTGAGCGTTTGTAGAAGCATCAAACGGCACACCATCTACAATGAACAAAGGTGTAGAGCTACCAGTAATGGTGCTTACACCACGAATGATGATGTTGGTACCGCTACCAGACATACCACTGGTATTGCCGATATCAACGCCCGGCGCTTTACCATTTAATAGTCTTACTACATCTGACTCGGGTCTTTGTTCCAAAGATTTTGCATCTACGGTAGCCACAGCATATCCAAGAGCTTTCTTTTCTCTTTTGATACCATAAGATGTTACAACCACTTCACCGATTGCTTCTGTAGAAACAGCCATCGAAACATTAATCGTTGAAGAATTACCTACTGCAACTTCTTTTGTAGTAAATCCAATACTGGAAAATACAAGTGTTGCATTGGCTCTTACCTGTAAAGTGAAATTACCCGAAGCATTGGTAGTAGTACCGTTTCGGGTGTTTTTTTCTGTAACTGAAACTCCGGAGGCGGCTTCGCCTCTATCATCGGTGACCTTACCGGAAACCTGGACGGTTTGTGCGAAAACCGTATTAGCCAACAGGACAAAGATGCCTGTAAGCATTAGCAGTCGTTTTCTCATTTTTTTTAGTTTTGTTTTTAAAAAGAAGAAGTCAAATATAATTCTAAAAATATATCAACCAATGTTCTTAGACAAAAAAAGCCGTACATAATGCTGCACGGCAGTTAAAATTATATTTCGACCTTCTGTAATAATTATGCTCGTTTTCACATATTTTGGTCCTTTAGAGCTTAGAAATAAAAGTTTGATAATTAATAAATTAACTCCTGTCCCTGCTTCCCAGATAGATCATTATATATTGTATAAGTTGAACTACAGCAGCCAGAGCGGCTACCACGTAAGTCATTGCAGCCCACTTTAATGCATCTTTTGCTTTAGGATATTCCTGGGCATTTGTCACATTTGTATTATTCAGCCAAACCAAGGCTCTTCTGCTGGCATCAAACTCAACGGGCAGGGTTATTAAAGTAAAAAGAACTGTCATCGCCATTAACGCAATCCCTATTAATAATAAAGTAGTATTTCCCGATGCTGCCATAATCACCCCTATTATTAAGACAATATTGACAATGTTTGAGCTTAACTGAACAATAGGAACCAACCGGCTTCTCATCATTAACCAGCTATATGAGGTAGCATGTTGCACCGCATGCCCACATTCATGAGCTGCAACAGCGGCTGCTGAAATACTGGCTCCATTATAAACATCCGGGCTAAGATTAACAGTTTTATTAAGCGGATTATAGTGATCGGATAAGAACCCCTGGGAAGAAATTACTTTTACATCAAAAATTCCGTTTTCTCGAAGCATTTTCTCGGCTATTTGCCTCCCGGTTAAGCCATTCAGTAAAGAAATCTTACTATACTTTTTAAACTTATTTTTAAGAACCATAGAAACCAATAGGCTGATCCCAACAAATAAAATAGATACGATCATAATTTCAAGTGTCATAATAATTCGCTTTTTTTAGACTTATAATAGCAAAGCTAAGTCCAAATATATCGAGCTGAAAAAAAGTCAATTAAAAAATACATAAATCAGTCGAATTGACACTATTATAAGCGGCGAGATGATATTTTATTTATAAGTAAGTTATGCAAATATTTGAGTCAAAATAGAAATGTAAATAATTATTTATCAATTATTTATATGAGTTTTAAATTTTTTCTATAAATCCAAAAATAATGCTGTTTTTTAGTCCATAAGTTATTCACAGCAGAAAAAAAATATTTTGAATTGTGCTTCATAATTGTAACTTAGTACCAGAATTTAATGGGTTAGTAAGTAAGAGGGTCAATCGAAAGATTGGCCCTTTTTACATTTTTTAAAATTTTTGAATCCAAAATATATTTTAAAAAAACATTTCCGCCCATTTCATAATTTAATTGCAACATTTTCAATTTATTTTTTTCAGCAAATTGTTTTTGATCCCGAAGCTCACAGATGATCCTGAAAACCTAACTTTATTTTATGAGCAAGGTGAAAAAAGCTTTTTTCTGTCAACATTGCGGCCATGAAAGTGTGAAATGGGTGGGCCAGTGTCCGTCATGCGGTCAATGGAATGGTTTTGTAGAAGAAATATTACAAAAAGAAAATGGAAAAAATAATGATTGGAAAAAAATTTATGATGACAACACTGAACGTAAAAACAAAATTGTCCAACTTCATGAAATAAAAAACAAAGATGAAAAAAGACTTTTGTCAGCAGACCAGGAACTTAACCGGGTGTTGGGTGGAGGTATTGTTCCCGGAAGTATAATCCTTGTTGCAGGTGAACCCGGTATTGGTAAATCAACTTTGTTTTTACAAAACGGCCTTTTATTAAAAAACAAAAGTGTTCTTTATATAAGTGGTGAGGAAAGTGAACAGCAGATTAAAATGAGAGCAGAAAGAGTGAAGCTTGATAATGAAAATTTTTATTTGCTTACTGAAACTTCCACACAGATCATTTTCCAGGAAATAAAAAAACTGAAACCCGATCTTGTCATTGTTGATTCCATTCAGACTTTACATACACCATTTATTGAATCATCACCGGGAAGTATTTCTCAAATAAGGGAAAGTGCTGCCGAGTTTCAAAGATTTGCAAAAGAAACAAACACTCCTGTATTTCTTATCGGGCATATTACCAAAGACGGAAGTATCGCTGGCCCGAAAATATTGGAGCATATGGTAGATACAGTTTTACAGTTTGAAGGTGACCGCCATTATGCATATAGAATATTGAGAACACTTAAAAACCGTTTCGGAAGTACTGCTGAACTGGGTATTTATGAAATGACGGACGAAGGCATGAAGGGTGTTTTAAATCCAAGCGAAATACTGATCACTCAAAAAGAAGATCAACTAAGTGGTATTGCAATTGCTGCTACTATTGAAGGCATCAGGCCTCTGCTAGTAGAGGTTCAGGCATTGGTAACTCAATCAGTTTACGGAACTCCACAAAGAACTGTGAGTGGTTTTGATTTGAAACGATCTCAATTGTTATTAGCTGTATTGGAGAAAAGAGGGGGCTTTCATTTTGGCGTAAAAGATGTTTTTATAAATATTGCCGGAGGATTAAAGATTGAAGACCCATCAATTGACCTTGCAGTATTATCAGCGCTGCTTTCTTCCTATGAGGATGCTACCATTCCTCATCATGTATGTTTTGCAGGAGAAGTGGGACTAAGTGGTGAGATCAGGGCTGTAAACAGAATTGATCAGCGTATTGCTGAGGCAGAAAAATTAGGATTTGAAAAGATCATTGTTTCCAAATACAACCAGAAAGGACTGGCTAAACAAAAATTCAATATTGAAGTGGTTACCATGGGAAGAGTGGAAGAATTGTATAAGTATTTATTTTAAAAGCCGACTAAGTCGTTCGCCAATTAACGGAGCGATTTAATAATATTATTTCAGGCTGATGATTACTTTACATGAAATAAAAGAATCATTCCTTCAGCTGATTTTTCCTCATGTTTGTGATGGATGCGGCAGCGATCTGCTGGGCGAAGAAAGCCAGCTCTGCCTGCGTTGCCTTAATGCCATGCCGGAAACAAATTTTGAAAAACATCCGGGCAATCCTGTAGAGAAAATGTTCTGGGGAAGACTGCCCCTGGTTCATGCTACTGCACAATTTTATTTTACAAAAGAATCATTGATGCAAAGACTGATGCACCAGCTTAAATACCGGGGCAATAAAGAACTGGGATTACAATTAGGCCGCTTAATGGGAATATCAATAAGAGAATCCAGCAGGTTTAAAGATATTGACGCATTGGTACCGCTTCCGCTTTTCCCATCGAAAGAAAAAAAAAGAGGCTATAACCAGGCTACAATACTATGTAATGGAATGGCGGAAATTTTATCAATTCCTGTTTTGAACAAAATCATCATAAGACCACAGCATACAGAAAGTCAAACCAAAAAAGGCAGGGTAGACAGGTGGAAAAACATTGAAGGGAAGTTTGAATTGACAGATAAAACCGGAATTCAAAACAAACATTTATTACTTGTGGATGATGTAGTAACCACCGGTGCCACTTTGGAATCCTGCGGCAATGAATTGCTGCAAGCTGAGAATGTCCGGTTGAGCATTGCAACCTTTTGCCAGGCCTCCCGTTAATAGCTAAGAGAATAAAAGAGAAAAGGAGAAAAAAGTTTTTATATTACATTTAAAGCATTAGCTGATCGGGTTGCGAAAATTCAAGCAATTTAAATTTGATTCAATCTCTTTTCCTCTTTTGCCCTCTTAGCTTTATTTTTGACTTTAATGAAAACCCTGGGAATTCTTTCAATATCCATCCTCCTCATTTTCTTTTCCTGTAAGAAAGAAAATTTTATTACAAGTTCAGATGCAAGCGTTTCCTTTTCGGCAGATACTCTAAAGTATGATACCGTATTTACAACCACGGGTTCCATATCTCAATCCTTTAAAATTTTTAATGATAACGATCAGAAACTTCGGTTGTCATCTGTACGATTAATGGGTGGAACTAATTCTTCTTTCAGGATCAATGCAGATGGTTTTCCGGGTCCTGAAATAAATAATATTGAGATAGAAGCCAATGACAGTGTTTATGTTTTTGTAACAGTTACTCTTAATCCCAATGCCGACAATCTTCCCTTTGTGATCCGGGACAGTATACAGGTATCATATAATGGTATTAATAAACTGATTCAATTAGAAGCCTGGGGACAGAATGCCCGGTTTTTCAGAAACAAGAGAATTACTACTGATGAAACCTGGAACAGCGGTCTTCCTTATATCATTCTTGGTTCTTTAATAATTGATGCAAACAAAACACTTACAATAAATAAAGGCTGCCGCATTTTTGTTCACGCAGATGCCCCGATAATTGTTGACGGCACTTTATTGGTAAATGGATTAAAAGATTCTGTTGACCGGGTTTATTTCCGGGGCGACAGACTTGATGAGCCTTATAATAATTTTCCGGCAGGATGGCCCGGTATTTTTTTCCGTAGCTCTAGTAAGGATAATGTATTTAATTATGCTGTTATCAATAATGCTTACCAGGCTTGTGCTTTGGTAGATCCTTCGCCAAATGCAAATCCGAAACTGGTATTAAATGAATGTATCATCGACAATGCTTATGATGCAGGCATCATTGCTGTCAATAGCAGTGTCAGCGCCAGAAATTGCCTGATCAGTAATTGTGGTAAAAACCTGCTCTTTGTCAAAGGTGGTGTTTATCAGTTTACACATTGCACCGTAGTTAGTATTTCCAATTCATATATTTTTCACCGCGATCCGGTTCTTTTTATCAGCAATTTTATTAATGTAAATAATGCGCCGGTTCTGGCAGATCTGAATGCAGTTTTCCGCAATTGCATTTTCTGGGGTGAAAACGGAACAACAGAAAATGAAGTTGTAGTTTCAAAAAGCGGCAGTGGCGTTTTCAATGTAAATTTTGATAATAATCTCTGGAAAGTCCAAACAGAACCGCTTAATATCACATCCAACCAGATCATCAATAACCTGAGCCCGGTTTTTGACAGTATCAATGTTTCAAAACGGGTTTTTAATTTCCGGTTAAAAGAAAATTCTCCTGCCATTAACAAAGCGATCAATGCCGGCGTCACTATAGATCTGGATGGCAAACCCCGGCCCGTGGGTATACCTGATCTGGGTTGCTATGAAAGGCAGTAAAACCCCCAAACTACCTGGAGCGGACTTGCCATCACACAATGCTTGCTTTTTGAAAATCAACTCTTGTTGTGATTTTTCTTAAACGGAAGTTTGTATTTTCTTTTCGGTAACTTTGATGTCCTCTAAAAATTAAGATCATGAAAACTTTAATACTCGCAATCGTATTATCACTCACTATTAGTGCTCCTTCCATTTATGATTTTCATGTACCGGGGCTGGAAGGAAATGAAATTGATTTTTCTGCATTTAAAGGCAAAAAGATCATGATCGTAAACACAGCATCTGCGTGTGGCAATACACCTCAATATGAAGATCTTGAAAAATTATATAAGAAATATAAGGGCAAGCTGGTGATCATTGGATTTCCTGCCAACAATTTTGGCGGACAAGAACCCGGATCAAATGAAGAGATAAAAGAATTCTGTAAAAAGAATTATGGTGTTAGTTTTCCAATGGCGGAAAAGGTTTCTGTGAAAGGAGACGATATCCATCCGCTGTTCCAATGGCTGATAGATCAGTCAAAAGAAATGTCGAAGAGTGTCCCGACGGATAATTCAGCGAATCTTGCATGGAGAGATTTTTTAAGAAATCCTATCACCTGGAATTTTACTAAGTTTCTTGTAAATGAAAAAGGTGAACTGGAAGCGGTTTTTCATAACAAAGTGAGTCCGATGAGTGATGAGATTACAAAGTATTTGAATTAGAAGCCCCGCCAATAATTAAAGTGTCGCACAAACTATTTGGATGTTTTTGTATTCAATGTGAAAGTTCAGGTAACATTTTAAAAATGAAACGAATCATTTTAAAATTAACTCAAATATTTTTAAGTATTCCAATTCTTTTATTCACTGTAGAAGCAAAAGGACAGGCTACGACTCAAATCGGCTGGACTACAAAAGCAGATCACAGTTTAAAATCTGAAATTAACGGGAAAGTATATCAGTTGTTTGTTTCACTTCCTGACAATTATTCCAGTATGGATACTTTACGTTATCCAGTTGTATATTTTTTAGATGGAAAACAAAACTTTCGCTTATTTCAATCTATTAGGGGGATGCTGGATAACCACGGGCTTATTGAAAGTATTATCTTGATCGGAATAAGTGACAGTACATCTGATTTTTTACAAATGTCTACTAGCCGCCGGGCCGATTTTACTCCTTCATACGATGCCAGAAACGATTCCTTACATACAAAAAATTTGATTATTCCTGCAGTAATACCAAAATCGGGTGGAGGGCAGGCATTCCTTAGTTCTATACAAAAAGAAATCATACCTTTTATTGATAGGATTTATAAAACCACTGATGACCGTGGCTTAATTGGGCATTCATTTGGTGGACTATTTGTTAGTTATTGTCTTCTTGAATCTCCCGACTTATTTAAAAGGTATGGCATTCTCAGTCCCTCTTTTTGGTGGAACAATAAGGAAATGATAACAAGGGAAACGAAATTTTCGGAACGGAATAAAGTATTATCAGCCAGAGTATTTCTTTCTGTGGGCAGCCTTGAAGGAGAATCAATGGTTCGTTCCATGACCTCTTTTGCCGACTCGCTTAAGAGCCGGAATTATAAAGACCTGATCCTTACAACTCAAATATTCGAAAATGAAACTCATTCTTCTGTAATTCCTGCCTCTATTAATCGAACACTTAGAGTTTTATATGACATTCAAAAAAAATATAAAAAACCTTTAGAATTTAAAGCAGAAGATTTGGACAAATATTTAGGAATATATTCAAGCAAAGAAATGCCACAAAAAATAATTATTTCAAAATCCGACAAAATACTTATGGCACAAGCTACAGGACAATCAGCATTTGCACTTCAAGCCATTCAGAAAGACAAGTTTAAGTTTGACCAGGCAGGAATTATATTGGAATTTATGCCATCAGAAAAACAAATGATTTTAATTCAAGTGGGCAGATCATTTACATTTACAAAAGAATAAAAACAGCGGCTCATAAAAATATTGTCAAATGCGGGGCATACGAATAAATCCCTCAGCCTTGATTCGTGTCCGTAAGTGAGGATGCCCGGTTGCATGTCTCCACGCATCAGTGCGTTTGCTAATAAATAAAGCGCACCAAAAACTATCGGGTCGTTCTTTTATTCTATTTGAAAGTTCAGTGCTTATTTTTACGCTGGTGTTTGTATGCCAACCGCAGGGATCAGGTATAATACTTAAATAAAAAATCACTATGAGAAAATTATTTTATTTTATTTCTGTAGTTGTCATCCTGATTTCATGCCGGCAGAAGCAATATTTTAACTCTTCTCCTGAAATCGACATTATAAAAAAAGCCAATGAAGCCTATTTCAAAAGAGACTGGGAAACTTTTAAGTCTGTTTTTTCGGATAAAGCCAGGGTTTGGCTCAACGCTCCACGATTAAAGAAAACAGTACTGACAAAAGATCAATTGATTGATACGCTTAAAGCGGGTTTATTAAACTATGCAGAATATAAAGTGGGAAAAAATCCCGATTACGAAGATCCTCTTTATGAAATGATCGTTGATAATGAAGGTGGCAAATGGGTACATTGCTGGTTGACATGGATAGGGAGATTGGGTAATGGAACCGAGATTGTCATCCCAGTTCATTTATCATCTCATATAAAGGAGAATAAAATTGAAATACATTTTATCTATTACAATGCTTTGCCTGGATACCTGGCAACACAAACTGCAGATTCAATAAAAGTGTTTAATCAGGAGTGATAAAATATTTCAAAAGAAAAAAATGCATTTAGTTCCCGGATTCTTTGTTTATTTTTTCAGAAGCTTCTCTTGCTTTTTGTTTCAGCCCTTCTAAATCATTTTTGGTATAATACCTTCCATTCAGTATAAGGCCTTCGATTTTCCGGGTGTGGGCAATATCGGAAAGTGGATTTTCAGAAAGGAGTAATATATCTGCATACTTATTAGGTGCAATGGTTCCGAGTGAGTCTGTTTTATTCAGATATTTTGCCGGGTTCAGCGTGGCGGATTGCAATGCCTGGAGGGTGCTTAACCCGGCATTGTTCAACAATACCAATTCCTCATGCAGGCTAAAGCCCGGAATGCAGTACGGATTGGTGAAATCAGTACCGGCAAGTATGCCTACGCCATGCTTATTGATAAGCCCAACATTTACAAAACTTTTCTCATATCTGATTCTGTTATTGGCTGCTAACTGGGGAGTTATGCTTTTTGCCCTCAACTTCCAAATATTTATTCTTGAGTCCGGAAGATATTCAAGGTTTTTATTTTGAATAGTATCTAAAATTTCAAGCTGCGATAAATTTTTTATTATTACCAGGGTAGGAACGACCCATGTGTTATTCTTTTTTAAAGCATCACAAATAGGTTTCACTTTTTCTTCTTTGATACTGCTTCCTGATATTAGCCGCATTCTTTCAGCAGAATATTTTGAATTCAGCGTTGAATCCCCTGCTTCAAAATCAATTTTATCGTTCAGGAGAAAGATCGAATCTTCTTTATCCGAGAAAGCTTCTGTGAATCCATACATGTGTTCCATTGAATACATACCTGCATTGCTTGCATCAATTAATTTTACTTTTTGCGGAACATGTCCGGCAAAAGAGATGCTCAATTCTTTACATCGCCTGGCTATTGCAAAAAAGACTTCAGGTTTAAGTCTTGAATACACTTTTATAAATCCGGCTCCTTCCTTATGCAAACTGTCCACCAGTTCAATTCCCCTGGCAGGGGTTGGGGCAACAAGTGATTGCCAGACAGGCTCAGCGCCATCTATCAGGTTTCCCGGAATAATAAAGCGCTGAAATTCGGCGACACCGGATTGCATTCTTCCTTTCACTCTTTCTGAAAGTAATTTCACACCCCACATGTCCCGGAAGCCGGTGATGCCGTTGGCCACCATTAAAGGATTGGCAACTTCGAATAAATAAGGTCCTAATGCATGAGCATGCATATCCCATAAACCAGGAACAGCATATTTATTTGTTGCATCAAGTACAGTAACCGGCTTATCATATTTTTTTCTGTGCGGGACAATCCCTTCAATTATATTTCCATTGATCAGTATGTCATGATTCAACAGGATGGAACCATCTTCTACATTAATGATCTTGGGATTACTGATTACAAGATTAAATCCCTGCTTCTTATTTGCTTGCCCAAGCGACAGTAAGGCTATTAAGACTACAATGATTCGCATGGTAATAAGATTTACGACTTTGCTTTTCAAATTTAATACAATTCCATAACTGCCAAGGTTGAAAAAAAATACTTCGCTTTCTGTCGTTGCTGTTTGGAGAACTATCATCGTTAACAGCCTTGCGGAACATCAACAATATAACATTGTAATCGTCGTAAAAAACATTCATTTAATTTAAATCATCAAAAATAACTTCAATAAAAAAATAATCATTATAATACTTTGTTTTTAGAAATGATTTTAAACCACCAATGTCAACTAAGTGACACTGATATTGATTTGAACCTGGTTATTTTGAAATAAAAATTTATGAAAGTTAAATTTATCTTGTTCATTATTGTTGTTACTTTAAGTGTTCCGTGTTTTGCTCAGTTTTCTAAACCAAGTAAAAGCCCACATGACATTGCCTACTTTCGTCCTGGTGATAAAGACCATGATGGTAAACCTTTATTGAAAGTTACCTATGGAAGGCCGCAAAAAAATGATCGGGTTATTTTTGGAAAATTAGTGCCATTTGGTGAGCTGTGGCGTTTAGGAGCTAACTATGCTACAGAAATAAAGTTTTATAATGACCTTTTATTTGCTGGTGATACAATTAAAGCGGGAACATATACTATGTTTGCAATACCAGATGAAGAAAGCTGGACAATTATACTGAATAGTGAGCTTGACCAATGGGGCACCTTTTCATATAATTCCAAAAAAGATGTACATAGGGTAGTTGTTCCAGTTCACCACACTTCCACAGTAATAGATTCTTTTTCTATTGGGTTCACAAATGCCGCCATGTTGATTGCCTGGGACAAAACCATTGCCGAAATACCAATAGCCCTAAAGTAGAAAAGGGAGTATCCTGCTGATTGGTATGTAGTTTGGCCTTGTGCTCCTGCGTACCAACATTCCGGGTTGGATCAATCACCAAAATAAGCCTGAAATCCCGAACAACATTAGAGATGCTTGGAGACACGCATCAAAGTGTCTGAAAAATTTGAACCCCACCATATAATTTAATTCACCCCAATCATCAAAGAAACGATTTTTTATAAACAGAAGTTTTACTTTCGCCTTCCATGCAATTCCAATCCATCATTTCACAAACTGAAATTAAAAAACAACTGGTTGAACTCGTTCAGCACAACCGGCTCAGTCATGCATTACTTTTTTTAAATAAAGAAGGTAGCGGGGCCCTTTCTTTAGCTTTAGCCCTTGCTCAATACGTTACTTGTGAAAGGGCAAATCCAAAATCTAAAATCTCAAATTCCAACGCCTCGCTTTTTGAGGAAGAACTCACAACTCACGACTCACGACTCACGACTCAAACCGATTCATGTGGCGTTTGCCCATCGTGCATCAAAGCTCATCAACTCATTCATCCCGATATTCATTTTAGCTTTCCGGTTGTAACCAAAAAATCAGGTACTCCGCCTGTAAGTGCAGATTATATAAGTGAGTGGAGAGAGTTTGTGAATTCTTACCCGTATGGCAATGTATACGATTGGCTTCAATTCATCAATGCTGAAAACAAACAAGGCAATATCACGGCAAATGAATGTAATGACATCATCCGTAAGCTGAGCCTGAAAAGTTTTGAAAGCGAATACAAGATCCTTATCATGTGGATGCCGGAATATCTGGGCAATGCCGGTAACAAACTGCTCAAACTGATAGAAGAACCACCATCCAATACCTTATTTATACTGCTGGCAGAAAATGAATCCTTGTTACTCCCCACCATTGCCAGCCGCTGTCAACTAATCAAAGTGCCGGCACTGCAAACTGAGGATATTGAAAAAGCATTGATCGAAAGAAATAACACAGCTGCTGAAAAGGCAAGACAAGTGGCCGCTACGGCAGAAGGAAATTACAGGGAAGCTTTGTTACAATTACAACATGCCGAAGAAGACTGGCAGGGACTTTTGCGGGAGTGGCTTAATGCAATTTTAAAAACCGGTCCTGCTGCACAAACCAAATGGGTAGAAGAAATAAGCAGGCAAGGCAGGGAAAAACAAAAACAATTTCTACGATACTTCAATCATTTGCTGGAACAATCAATCAGGACCGGAATTATGGGCAGCAATACGCATTTGCCCGAAAATGAAAGAGATTTTGCCAATCGCCTGAACAAACTGGCCGATATCAGCCAACAACAGGCAATTATAGAAGAACTTGACCGGGCCAGTTACTATATTGAACGCAATGCCAACAGTAAAATCCTCTTTCATGCCCTTACCATAAAGCTTTACCACATCATTCAGGACAAAATTGTATTTTTGGCTACTTGAGGGATTTGTGAGAAATGGATACCGGTGTTCCCGGTTGTGATAATTGAATAAGGTGAGTGATAATTATTGAGTCATCGTTCGTCTATATATTAAGCTTCCGTTGCGTCGTCCCGTAGGGACTCCTTCGGAGCACTCTTCAGCATTTTGAATGCTACTCAACTCCCTGAGCTTGTAGAAGGGAGCTATCCGAAGGGTGCTATGAAAAAAGCTGAATAGCAATAAGGAAGTACAAGAGTGTGACACAATCGGTGTTGAACAGTATTACAAAAGCCGGCTTCATAATTATCCTTCCATCATTTTTAATCTTTAATTCATTAGAATCATGGGATGTGATAGTTGTGGTACAGGTAAACCAAACGGATGTAAAAGTAATGGCGGATGCAGCACAGGCGGTTGTAACCGGCTGAATACCCATGATTGGTTGCGCAATACTCCTTTGGCCAATCCGGCCGATGAATGCAATGTGATTGAAGTTTCATTTAATAAAGGTAGCCGCAAAGATTTTTACCGCAATACCACTTTACAACATTTTGAAAAAGGTGACCTCATATGCCTGGAAGGTGTCAGTGGTTTTGATGTTGGGGAAGTTTCCCTTACCGGCGAGATCGTTCGCCTGCAAATGAAAAAGAAAGGACAGAAAGAAGATAATGCTGAATTAAAAAAAGTATTACGCCCCGCCAGTGACAGAGATATTGATACCTGGCTGCATAGCAAGAGCCGGGAAAAAGAAGCATTGATCAGAAGCCGAGCCATTACAAAGCAGTTGAAACTGGATATGAAAATAAGCCAGGTGGAAATGCAAGCCGACAGCCGGAAGGCTACTTTCTATTATATAGCCGAAGGCCGTGTGGATTTTCGGGAACTGATCAAAGTATTTGCCAGTGAGTTTAAACTGAAAGTGGAAATGCGCCAGATAGGTGCCAGGCAGGAAAGTGCAAAAGTTGGCGGCGTTGGAAGTTGCGGCCGTGAACTTTGCTGCAGCACATGGCTCACAGATTTTAAATCGGTAAATACTGCCGCAGCCCGTTACCAGAATTTATCCATCAACCAAACAAAACTCAGCGGCCAGTGCGGAAGGTTGAAATGTTGTTTAAATTATGAACTTGATACTTACCTGGATGCCTTACAGCATTTTCCTGATCGCTGCGAAACGCTGCAGGTTGCAAAAGGCAATGCCAACCTGATCAAAAAAGATATTTTTAAAAACCTGATGTGGTATATTTTACCCGACAGCAATAAACATTATCCGCTGACCATAGAAAGGGTGAAAAAAATTAAAAGCCTGAATGCGCAGGGTGTTATTCCGGAGGAATTGGAAGCTGTAGATCTGGCTGCTGCCAAGAACAAAGACATAGAGCCAGAATTTGTAGAGTTGGTCGGGCAAATCAGTTTACGTACATTGGAAAAAGCCGACCGTAAAAGAAAACACAAAAGACATGAACAGGGTGGACAACAAAGAGGTCCGCAACAAAGAGGTTCACAGCAAGGAGGTCAACAAAATCCTAATCAAAGACAAGGACCAAAAAGAAGAAGGCAGAACAGGGGACCAAACCGCGGACCTCAAAACCCTAATACACAGGGTGGAGGAAATTAAAAAACACTTTTCTTTTCAATAAAATGAAGTCATAATTGTATGCTTTATGACTTTCTCCGGATTTTTTCTTTGTAGGTTTATTCTATGAAAAGAAAATTTCTTCGCCGGATACTGATCGGATTCTTTCTCTTAATTTTTGTTTGGTTAGTGTTTGCAAACTGCAGCATGAAGTTTCGGATTGCTGATGAAGAAGCAAAAAATAAATTTTCAAAAGACCAGGTGGATCTTCTTACTGAAACTGTAGTCGTCGACGGCTTCAAACTTCATTATGCACAAACCGGAAATGATAGCTTTCCTACATTAGTTTTTATTCATGGTTCACCGGGTAGCTGGAATGCTTTTGAAAAATATATGCGGGACAAAGACCTGCTGAAAAAATTCAGGATGATTTCTATAGATCGTCCCGGTTTTGGATTTAGCCAGTTTGGTGATGCAAAAAACCTGGAGGATCAGTCAGCCATTATCAGCCCTTTTGTAAAATCTATCCAAAACGGAAAGCCTGTTTATGCAGTTGGTCATTCTTTGGGCGGACCAATGATCGTAAAACTTCAAATGGACAATGAAAATCTGTTTACCGGATTGGTTTTGTTAGCTGCTTCCGTTGATCCGGAAGAAGAAAGTCCGGAACGCTGGCGTTATGTTTTAAAAAATTCCATTCTTCAATATTTTCTGCCCGGAGCTTTTCGTCCCAGTAATCAGGAGTTGGTTTATCTGAAAAAAGATCTGTGGGAAACTGATAAGAATTGGGATAAAATAACCTGTCCTGTCTGGATACTGCATGGAGATAAGGATAGTTTTGTGCCCGTTGGTAATGTGGATTATGCAAAAAAGAAACTGGTGAATGCAAAATCAGTTGAAGTAAAAATTTTAAAAGGAGCAAGGCATTTTATACCGAGGGAACAATATGAGGAGATTAAGGATGTGTTGTTGAAATTGTCATTGTAAAATTCCAATTCTTACTGATTTAGTTTTCTGTTTGGAATTTGAGATTTGTGATTTGAAGTTTGTGATTTGAAATTTAGAATTTAAGACTTAGTACTTCCTCATTGTATGGCTTCAATTAAAGCATCCTGCACTTTTCCTCTCACTAATAATTGTGAAATCTTATTATTATTCCTGGTTGGATTCACCCGGTTGGAAAGAAATACGTAAACAAGATTGTATTTGGGATCAACCCACACACATGTCCCTGTGAAACCAGTATGCCCGAATGTTTGTGGTGAAGCAAGTACAGATGGGTAAGGTTCTCTCCGGGTAGCATTATCTTTTTCAGGTTTGTCAAACCCCAATCCTCTTCTGCTGTTTTTTGACCCATAAGCCGTGAATTTCTTAATCGTTTCTTCATTGAAATATTGTTCGCCATTGAATTCGCCTCCATTCAACATCATCTGGTATAGCATAGCAAGATCGTAAGCATCAGAAAACAAACCGGCATGGCCTGCTACTCCGCCAAATAAACTTGCGCCTTCATCATGTACGTCACCCTGTATTAATTGTCTCCGGAAATGTTTTTCTTCCTCTGTCGGTATGATTTTATCTACTGAAAATCTTTCTCTGGGTTTAAAGCCAATCGTTTTTAAACCCATGGGTAAATAAAAATTCTTTCTTACATACTGGTCAAGCGTTAACCCGGAAACCTGTTCTACAATTTTTCCCAAAAAAATAAAATCATTATCGCTATACACATATCGGCCGATTCTGCTTAACGGGCTTTTAAGAATTCTGCTGATCATTGTGTCCTGCCAGTCATTACGCATATATAAATTTTCAGCAACCCTTATCGAGTATCCTGATCTTGGTTTTTCGGTATAGATATTTGGAAATGGAATACCAGCCGGCGAATCGACTGTTTCCTTATAAAAAGGAATAAAAGGAACCAACCCCGCCTGGTGAAGTAAAATATCTTCAATAACAAGGTTTGCTTTATCTGTTCCTTTTACCCATGGTAAATAATCACCCAGCTTTTTTTTCAAGTTGATCTTCCCTTGTTCATAAAGCTTCATGATGGAAAAAGTGGTAGCAGAAATTTTGGTAACCGAAGCCAGGTCAAAAATATCATCTTCCTGAACCGGTTTAGGACTATCAAAAGTAGTAGTGCCAAAAGCTTTACTATAAATGATCTCTCCATCCTTTACGGCCATTACCACACAACCCGGAAATGCTTTTTTTGCAATTGCATCCTTAACAATTGAGTCAATGGACTCCAGTTTTTTTTCCCTGTAGAGCTGTACTGTTCCATTTTTCGGAGGATCTGTTTCCAATCCAAAACCCGGAGAAAAATTACAAACTCTTACAGGCAGTTTTCCGGTCGCTCCAAATTTACCTTGTAATAAATCTGCTGCTACTAATTGCGTGATATTGTCATCCTGGTAACAGGCAACCAGTGCATTGGCATTGCAATAATTTGCAGTGGCCAGCACATTACCAAAAACAAAAGTGATACTGTTTACAGTATTCAGTTTTCTCCATAAAGAAACAGAAGGTCTGCTGATAGAATAATTATTGGCAGGCCGGTTATTAAAATCATGGATACCAATCACCACCGCATCATATTTCCCTGCAATGGATTCAAATATTTCGTCTGCCTTTTTATCTCCATCCTTCCAGGAAAACAGAAAAGTATCAGTCGCAAAATCATTTACCATCCTTTTTCCAAAATCATTTAATTGTGAACTTCCAATACCTATATAAGCGATCTTCTTTTCTTTTTTCAACGGTAGCTGTACCCTATCTGTAGTTTTTGGTTTTTTCAAAACTGTAATTCCCAGTTTGGCTACTCTTGTTCTGATCTCATCTGTTTTCGCATTCAGATCATTTAGCAGGTTATTTGTATCAATGGGTTTCATCTGGTTCATCCCCAATTGATATTTTGCCAGGAGTACTTTCTTTACTTTGGCGTCAATCTCAGCCCAGCTTAACCTGCTGCTGTCAATTGCTTTTTTAATTGCTTCAATCGCCAGACCTACGTCTTCAGGCAGGCAAAGCATATCGTTTCCGGCAATTAAAGCCTCTACGGATACTTCTCCGGCCGGAAAAAATTTTGAAACCCCTTTCATCTCCAGTGCATCTGTGAAAGTAAGACCCTGGTATCCCATATGAATTCGCAACAAATCAGTCACATTGTTTTTTGATAAAGAAGTAGCCCGGTTTGCCCTGTCATCAATAGAGGGAATATAAAGATGGGCAATCATTACACTACCGATACCTGCATCAAAGACTTCTTTAAAAGGCATCAGTTCCAGTGAATCCAATTGCTTTTTTGATTTACTGATTACTGGCAGGTCATAATGTGAATCCACTTCTGTATCTCCATGACCCGGAAAATGTTTGGCACAGGCCATGATGCCTGCATCCTGCATTCCTTTCATATAGGCTACCCCAAATGATGCTACTTTGTATTTATCTTCTCCAAAAGACCGATAACCAATTACAGGATTATTGGGATTGTTATTTACATCAACTACCGGTGCATAGTTTACATGCACACCGATCCGCTTGCATTGTTCACCAACTGCAAGACCCATTTCATAAATCAATCGCTGATCACTTAAAGCACCCAATGTAAGTTGAAAAGGAAATTTGGTAACACTATCCAGGCGCATACCCAGACCCCACTCGCCATCGATTGTAACCATGATCGGTGTTTTGGCGATACTTTGATAATAGTTTGTAAGATTAGCTTGCCGTATCGGTCCACCCTGGAAAAAACAAAGAGCACCGATATTATATTTTTGAATATCACTGACCACTTTGGCTACATGATCTGGCCCCAGGTTAGAATGGGCCCGCACAACCATTAACTGAGCAATTCTTTCTTCTTTACTCAATGAATTGAAAACACTATCCACCCATTTATCTCCGGCAGAAACATTTCCGGTTTGTGCTGAAAAAATAAATGGCAGAAATAATAAAACAATTGATAATTGCAGAGCTCTGACTTTCATATGGTTCAAAATAATTAATAGATAATTGATAAAATTAATTTATTCTGGTTTATAGTGGCTGTTAAATAATATTTCCCTTTTAAAAACACAATGTTCATTTGGATCATTAGTTCAATCATCTTCGTTCATTTTTTTAAAGGAAGTGACTAAACAGGAAAAACTTATTCCAGATTTATTGAAAAATATAATCCCAAAACAGAAGGCAATTTCGTAAAACTGTTAATATACATGTATTAATAATAATGATTGATTGTTGTTTAAAATGGTCCTCGTAGCAACAGGAACAAAAACCTTATTTTTGGCGCAAAGGAGATGAATTGTGCCAGATAAAATTCTATTGTTACCCGATAATATAGCCAACCAGATTGCAGCTGGCGAAGTGATCCAGCGTCCTGCAAGTGCCGTAAAGGAATTGTTGGAAAATGCCGTGGATGCCGGAGCTATAGAAATCAAACTGATCATTAATGATGCAGGTAAATCCCTGATCCAGGTAATTGATAATGGAGCCGGAATGAGTGAAACAGATGCAAGAATGTGTTTTGAACGACATGCTACTTCAAAGATTGAAACCATAGAAGATCTTTTTCATATCAAAACAATGGGCTTCCGTGGTGAAGCACTGGCTTCCATTGCTGCCGTGGCACAGGTGGAATTAAAAACAAAAAGAGAAAAGGATGAAGCTGGGACCTATATTGAAGTTGAAAACAGTGCAGTAAAAAAACAAGAACCGATTGCTGCACCCACCGGTACCAGCATAGCCATGAAGAATCTTTTCTTCAATGTGCCGGCCCGCAGAAATTTTTTAAAAAGCAATGCTGCCGAAATGCGGCATATTGTAGATGAATTTACCAGGGTTGCTTTGGCTTTTCCCCAAATCATTTTTTCGCTGACGACAAACAATCAACAACTCTTTTACCTGGAAGAAGGCAGTCTCAAACAACGAATCATACAATTGCTGGGAAATACTTATACTACAAAGTTGGTTACAGTGAAGGAAGAAACGGATTATATGAATATCTATGGTTTTGTTGGTAAACCGGACACAGCAAAAAAGACCCGGGGCGATCAGTATTTTTTTGTCAATAACCGTTTTATTAAAAGTGCCTACCTGAATCATGCGGTGATGAATGCTTACCAGGAAATGATCGGCAAGGATAGTTTCCCGATGTATGTATTGTTTATCGACCTGGATCCACAACAGGTAGATGTGAATGTGCATCCTACCAAGCAGGAAATAAAATTTGAAGATGAAAAAATAATTTACGCATTTGTGCAGGCAGCAGTAAAGCATGCATTGGCCCAGTTTAGTGTCTCTCCCACCCTGGACTTTGAATTGGATGCTTCCATACAGCAGCTCTCAGCTATTCAGCAGCCGTTTACGGAAGAAAGAAAATCTTCAGCATCTTCTTCTTCCATCTATGAAGGATTTACACAAAAACACCAGTCACATTTTATAGAACCTTCCAAAAGAAGTGAATTAAAACACTGGAAGGATCTTTATGAAACGGAAAGCGGTAAAATAAAAATGGAATCCGAGAAAGCCGGTGAAACATTCAATCTTCAACATTCAACCTTCAATGCACTTGCCTATTCTGAATTAGTTCAGTTGCACAATCAATACATTCTTGCACAAACTGCCACTGGTTTTATTTTAATAAATCAACAATCGGCACACGAAAGAATTATTTATGATCGTCTTCAGCTGGCAGCAAAAGGAAAACCTGTAGCTACACAACGCAGCATGTTTCCGGTAACAATTGAATTGCCGGCAGCAGATTCCGCACTGCTGGAAGATTTAATGCCTGATTTGCAACTGATGGGTTATTTGATAGAAGCTTTTGGCAAAAACTCATTTGTAATACAGGGAACCCCGGCTGATGTGACCCAGGGCAATGTCCGAAAGGACTCCTTCGGAGAAAAGCAAGTGATCGATCGCCTGCTCGAACAATACAAACATTTCAGTACAGACCTAAAATTTTCAAAAAGAGAAAAACTGGTTCGCAGCTTAGCCTGGCAACAAGCCATCAAAAGCGGCACTTCCTTATCAGAAAAAGAAATGAGATCATTGGTTGAAGATCTGTTCAAATCCAGCTCTCCCAATTCTTCACCTGCCGGCAACCCGACTTATCTTGAATTTAAAAAAGAACAGCTGGATAAAATGTTCGGGAAATAACACTTCGCCCTGTTAAATCAAATCTGTTAACTCCGGTTCTTTATCAAATGTTAGGATATTGTTACAATATGTAAAATATTTTTGTCTTAATGTAAGATATACTTTACATTTGTTTAAACATTTATTTTATGTCAAACAAATTATTATTACCAAATAAACTCAAAACCATCGGTTGGATCATTTTGATCCCCGCCACTGTAGTGGGAATTGTGTTAACCATTATTGGTTTTGAAACAAACTGGATCAATGCAAAAGTATTTGCATTTTTTACAGACGAATTTTTTGGCGGAACCCGGTTCTTTACTTTCATTAAAACAGATATCACGAATACCATAACCGGCGTCCTGTTTATTACCGGTGCTGTGCTGGTAGGATTTTCCAGCGAGAAAAAAGAAGATGAGTATATCGCTAATATTCGTCTGTCTTCATTACTCTGGGCAGTTTGGGTAAGCTATTTATTATTACTGCTTGCTTTTTTATTCGTTTACGGAACTGCCTTTCTAACCGTTATGATCTATAATATGTTTACGGTACTGATCATTTTTATCGTAAGGTTTAACTATATCCTTTATAAAAATTCAAAATCTGTGTCCGATGACAAATAATATTAAAGTAGAACGGGCCATCAAAAACCTGACACAGGAGGACCTTGCAAATCTTATTTCTGTAAGCCGGCAAACCATCAATGCAATGGAAGCAAATAAATATGTGCCCTCAACTGTATTGGCTTTAAAAATCGCAAAGGTGTTTAAAAAACCTGTTGAGGAGATTTTTATGCTGGAGAAAGGGGATTAACAGATCTAGTATTTATTCCTGATTCCCTGCAGAAATTTTTCCATGGCTCTTCTTACTGCCACAGCAGATGCCTGGTGATTATTGACCAATGTAGAGAAAATAAGCAGCTTTCCCTTTTTTGTATACAGGTATCCGCTGAAAGCAACAACTCCTGAAAGCGTTCCTGTTTTTGCAAAAATAAATCCGCTGTCAGCCTTATAATAATTGCTGATAGTTCCTTCTCCGCCTGTAGGTAAAATTACTTTGATCCTTTCCATCCCAAACTCATTTTTCATTTTTCCAAGAATGGAAACAAAATCCTGCGGGCTGAATAAATTATACCGGCTAAGTCCGGAACCATCTGCCCATCTTGGTTTTTGAGGAAGATCTTTAAAATCAGATATTAAAATAGAGTCAATAATTTTTTCATCATTCATTACACCAAGCACTTCGTTACTCAACATCAGTAAAGCTTGCTCCGCAAAAAAATTATCGCTACGGTGCATCATTATTCTTAAAAATGAATCTGTCGGTTGAGAGTAGATGGATTTAAATTTTGTATCAAAAGGAGGATGTACATTATCCAGCCAGGCTTTTTTTAATGTGTCTTCCAGTAAGCGTTGATTATCGAATGTCCGGAAAGGCACCTGGGTTTTTGTAAATGTACCCGGGCTGTTATATACATCAAAAGTGTTGTCAACCCTTCTTCTTCTTATCCTGATGTTAGGCGTAATTGGATCTACATATGGATTCAAAGCATACCTGAAATAATATATGTCTCCTTCCAGGATGTATTTTCTGTCTTTCTGTTTTAAGCTGTATTCTATTACATTGCCATAAATAGGGTTATCAGTTCTTTCAGGCATATAAGCAGCATTGTAATCATTCCATGACCATCCAATCCCATAAACTTCTGCCTCCCATTTTGGTTCAACAAAGGCAAGTTTTTTATTTACCAGTTTTAAATATTCAAAAGCCGGGTGAATTTTAAAATCTCTGTGTAAAAAAGTTGGATCGGCTGTTGGTCTGATAAATAAAACTGTATCAGTTTCGAGAAAATCCAATCCTCTTAAATATTTTCCCAGATATTTCATCGCTGCATAGCAGGTCGGGATTTTTGTATTACTCGCAGGCACAAAATATTTATCGCCCTGGTATTCGTACCAGTATTTTCCCGACTCCGGCTCGTAGATGCTGATACCGACATGGGCGGTGAGCAATGAACTGTCATTTAATACTTGTTGCCTGGCTGATTTGGAAATTTGTTTTTGAATGGAACAGGAGCTGAGGAAAATGAGAAATAAGAAATTAGTAATAAGGAATGTGGAATTAAAATATTTGCGGGTCATACTTTCTTATTTCTGATTTAGTATTTATTATTTCTTATTTGACTATCCTCTTTCCTGGGCCCGAAGCCATCTCTCCGGTATTTCATTACTGCTGGCCAGTAAATAATCTTTATAACTGCAGGCGATAAATCTTTTGTCAGGCAGTTGCATCCACCAGCGACCGGTTTTTTTGCTTTGCAAAAAAGTAGTGTCTACTTCTGCAAATGCCATATGATATTCATTGAAAGATTCACGTTCATCAATTTTTGCTTCTTTTCTTCCTCTGCTCCTGCCATCCAGCAAATACCAAAGCATCTGGCTGATCTGCTTGGCGGTTAAATCATGCTGATCTTTATCCGGATCATAACCATAGATACCTATCGTATTTACATTTGGGCTCAAGCCAGCATAACGCATCAGCACACAACTCTCTTCTCCGTTAAAACCGTTGGGTGAGGTATTGTTTGCAGGCGCATATGCATATGCCAGTGCGGAAATATCAAAACTGAAAAGCTGAGAATTGCGGAGCACAGGTTCCATTTCGTCAATGGTTTCCTTTACGTGCCCGACACGAAAGCAATCAAAGCGTAGCTTATCCATGGTCTCGAGCATTCGCGGATGTACATAATAACTTTGGAAACCGATATGGTTGTAATGCCGTACATAATTCGGTTCGCTGGTAAGCATTTCCATTAAAAAATTATCACAACGGAAATCTGAATCCAGGTCAAGGTCAATCAGCGCATCTACATTGGCTACTTCTATAACAGATTTGTTTTGCTCATAGGCATAATACTGTGCCAGTGTAAGATCGTGTGAACCTCCCAGAATTACCACGGTTTTTCTTTCATTGATCAGCTCGTTGATAACCGTTTTCAAAGCGGCATAAGTATCGGCAAGACCTGCGCCTTTGCGCAAATTTCCCAGGTCAGCCATTTTGATATCATGGTGCCAGAAATATAATTTGTAAAACTGTTGCCGTATAGCATCCGGTGCCGCACTATATGCAAGGTGATGGCCATTTCCCCTTTGCTCGCCGCAACCAATAAAAATAATATCTGCTTCATCTACATCAGGAAAATTATCCTCTTCATGTACTTTGATTGTATGACCGATCATACCCTCTTTATAACCCTGGTCAAATGATAATTCAGTTTTACTGATTGGGGAAAGGAAATCGGCTATATTCAGAAAGTCAGACATAAATGCAAGATAAGCTAAGAGCGGAAAAGAGAAAAAGAGAAAAAATGAACTGTCGAAAGTCTTCCGATTTATGAAACACAAATAATTATGAAGCAGGCATCTCCAAATCTCCTTTTCTCTTTTTAAATGAACTTCTTCTTTCTATCGTTTCACCTCTTAGCCTATCTTTGTCCCCTTATGGAAACGTTGTTACAAAAAATAGAAGAATTAAAAAAAGAAATAGCTGCTGCAACTGCAGATTCCGCACAGGCCGTGGAAGAATTTCGGATTAAATGGCTGGGTACAAAAGGCATTGTGAAAGAGATTATGGGTGAAATGAAAAATGTACCAAATGATAAGAAAAAAGAATTTGGACAACTGCTTAATGAATTCAAACAATTTACTGAAGCCAAATTCGAGGAATTAAAATCTTCAACATCCGGCATCCAACAATCAACTTCTGATATTGATTTAACGCTTCCCGGTGATCCAATGCCTATTGGTAGCCGTCACCCGATCAGTTTAATGACCAACAGGATTATTTCTATTTTTCAACGACTTGGATTTGCTGTAGCAGAAGGACCAGAAATTGAAGATGACTGGCACAATTTTACAGCACTGAATCTTCCGGAACATCATCCTGCCCGTGACATGCAGGACACTTTTTATGTACAGCAAAATCCCGACTGGCTTTTAAGAACACATACCAGCAATATTCAGATAAGAGAAATGCAGAAAGGCAAACTGCCCATCCGGATCATTTGTCCCGGCCGTGTGTACAGAAATGAAACAGTGAGTGCCAGAAGCCATTGTTTCTTTCACCAGGTTGAAGGATTGTATATAGATGAAAACGTTTCTTTTGCTGATCTGAAACAAACACTTTATTTTTTTGCTAAAGAAATGTACGGACAGGATGTAAAGATCCGGCTCCGTCCTTCATATTTTCCTTTTACAGAACCCAGTGCTGAAATGGACATCAGTTGTATGCTTTGTAAAGGCGCAGGCTGCAATGTGTGTAAGAAAACCGGCTGGCTTGAAATTCTCGGTAGCGGAATGGTGCATCCGAATGTATTGCAAAATTGCGGGATCGATCCGAATAAGTACACCGGCTTCGCCTTTGGAATGGGTATCGAAAGACCGGCATTATTAAAATACGGCATCAATGACATCCGCCTCTTTAGTGAAAATGATATCCGGTTTTTAAAACAGTTCACTTCGGCAGTATAGAAGTTTTTTTAATTAAGCTTACTTTAATTCCATGATCAATACTATTTGTGTTTGTGGCGCCGGTACAATGGGAAGTGGAATTGCACAGGCAACTGCATCTTCAGGTTTTTATACGCTTTTATATGACCTCAATGAAACTGTGTTGGGTAATGCCAGAATATCTATTGAAAATAATCTTCAAAAACTGGTTGACAGGAATAAAATAACAGCTGAAGAAAAAACCAACACAACAAACAATATTCATTTTACTAATGATTTATATGAATGTCTTGCTGATGTAGTGATCGAGGCAATCGTTGAAAAGCCCGAAGCTAAAATTGCCTTATTCAATCAACTGGCGGAGATCAATCATAGCGAAACTGTTTTTGCCAGTAATACTTCTTCACTTTCAGTTACAGAAATTGCAAAAGGAGTAAAAAATCCGGAAAGAGTTATTGGTATGCATTTTTTTAATCCTGCAACCATTATGAAACTGGTGGAAGTGGTTAACACTGATTTTACGAATGGCCAAACCAAAGACCTCGTCGTGGCAATCATTAAAAAGTTAGGCAAAACACCTGTATTGTGTAAAGACTCACCCGGATTTATTGTAAACAGGGTAGCCAGACCTTTTTATATTGAATCATTCAGAATGGTTGAGGAGCAAAATGCTGATTATTCAACAATCGACTCCTTAATAGAAGCTACCGGATTTAAAATGGGGCCATTCAAACTGATGGACCTGATCGGTAATGATATAAATTATGCTGTTAGTTGTTCTATGTATGAACAATTGGGAAAACCCGAAAGGATTAAGCCATCATACATTCAAAAAGAAAAAGTAGAAAAAGGGGAATTGGGAAGAAAATCAGGAAAAGGATATTTTCAATATTGATTGCAGACCGGTCGAATCAATCTTTAGCAGTTAAACCCGAAACAAAAATCCTACAATGGTACTAATCACTGGCGGCACAGGATTTATTGGTGCAAATATTATAAAAGAATTACTGAGGAAAGGACATTCCGTCAGGGCAATCAGGCGTAGTCATAAAATTCCGTTTTTTATTTCACCTGAAATTGCTGATCAGGTAGAATGGATTGATGGCGATGTGCTGGATCTGTTTTCTCTGGAAGATGCCATGAATGGAATAGATACAGTTATTCATTCTGCCGCCATTATTTCTTTTTTAAAAAGCGAAAGAAAAAAAATGTACCAGGTGAATGTGGAAGGCACAACAAATGTGGTGAACATGGCACTGGAGCAAAAAGTAAAACGATTTGTTCATATCAGTTCCATTTCTGCATTGGGCCGGACTGCCGATGGTGATCATGTGAATGAAGATAAAAAATGGACAGAAAGTAAATTAAATACCCATTATGGAATCAGCAAACGCAAGGCAGAGATAGAAGTATGGAGAGGTATAGCTGAGGGCATGAGCGGAGTCATCGTTAATCCCAGTACTGTACTGGGGTTTGGTGACTGGCATAATGGAAGTTGTGCCATATTTAAAAATTTTTATAAAGAATTTCCATACTATACTAAAGGGATCAATGGATTTGTAGATGTAGATGACGTAGCAAGGCTTACTGTTCAATTAATGGAAAGTGATATTACGGAAGAACGGTTTATCATTTCAGCTGAAAACAGGGATTTTCATTGGTTGATGAATAAAGTAGCTGACGGGTTTAAAAAAAAGAGACCTACAAGAGAAGCTACTTATTTCCTGAGCGAAATTGCCTGGCGTCTGGAAAAAATAAAAGCATTCATTACCGGGAAAAACCCATTGCTGACAAAAGAAAGTGCAAAAATTGCCAGAAGTAAAACATTCTGGGAAAACGAAAAAATTCTCCGGGCCTTACCCGGAATTTCATTCACCCCTCTTGAAGAAACGATTTCGAATGCCTGCAGAAATTATGAAATAGCATTGAAAAATGGATTGCTGAATGTCTAACTGCGGTATCTTTATCTGGCAATAATTTATTCTATGAAAAACATAACACTGATTTTATTTTTTATCATCAACACATGTTTCGGACAAACTTCCTTTATCGTAAGCGGAACTGTACAGGATTCCGCCACAAAAGAACCGCTTGCATTCTCCTCTGTTTTTTGCCAGAATACAACACAGGGAACCGCAACCAATAAAGAAGGTGCCTTTTCCCTGAGCCTGAAAGAAGGAGGTTATGATCTTATAATTACCTATACGGGATACAGGCCGCAAATGATCCGGATTGGTCCTGATATCAATACCAGGGGTCTGTTGATAGAATTAGTGAAAGAAGAAATCAATATTGAAGAAGTAGTTATCCGCAGCAGCAATGAAGTAAAAGATGGTTGGGAAAGATATGGACAGTTTTTTCTTGAAAATTTTATTGGCAGCACTCCTTTTTCTGTTTACTGTGCATTGCAAAATCCGGAATCTCTGCGGTTTTATTATTTCCGCCGGGCAAACAAACTGAAAGTAATGGCTGATGAACCACTTATTATTACAAACTACTCATTGGGATATAACATACGTTACCATCTCGACTCCTTAATTTTTAATTATGAAACGGATGTATGCAGTTACCTGGGTTTTAGTTTTTTTGAGGAAATGAAAGGCCCTGCCAATAGTGTACAAACCTGGAACAATAACAGGAAAAAAGCATATTTGGGAAGCCGCTTGCATTTTATGCATAGTTATTATGACAGCACTTTAAGTGAAAACGGATTTGTATTGGCAGAATTAGACCAAACTGATAAAACAAAATTCAATAAAATCAGCGATCCTTACCGGCAATCTAACTATACCATTGTTGATAGTGCAGAAGAAAGAGAAATTCATTTCCGGAATCGTATCAGCATAACCTATACAAAGAGCACACCGGAAAATGAATACCTTTTAAAATATAAATTGCCTATGAATATAGGCGTGCAAACCTCTTACATCGACCTGCTGGATAAGATCAGCATAAAACAGAATGGATATTATTACGAACAGAAAAACTGGATCAATTATGGTTATTGGAGCTGGAAGAATATGGCAGACCAGGTGCCGATTGATTATGTGCCCAATTAGCCTTTCATTACTTTCTCCCATAATAGAGGGATCCGTTTTATCCATACAAATTCTTTCATCTTTTCTTTTGCTTCTTCTACAGGAGATCCGAAATATACCTTGTTGCCCGCAATAGAATCTTTTACACCACTCTGCGCATACACCGTTGCTCCTTTGCCAATGGTTAAGGTTTTACTTACACCCACCTGTCCCCATAATATTACTTCGTCCTCAATTTTGGTAGCACCGGCTATTCCAACCTGTCCGGCAAATAAACAATTCTTTCCAATTTCAGTATCATGCCCGATATGAACCAGATTATCAATCTTAGTGCCTGCTCCTATTACCGTATCACCACTAACACCACGATCAATTGTGCACCCTGCTCCTATCTCAACAAAATTCTCAAGGACAACCCGGCCGCAACTATTCATTTTTTTATAATGAACATCCCGGTCTGTTTTTTTATTATAATAAAATGCATCACTGCCGATAACTGATCCTGACTGGATGATAACATGATCACCAATTATACAGTGATCAAGAATTGTAACATTGGGATAGATCATACAGCCTTTCCCGATTATTACCTGCTGGCCTATAAAAGAATTAGGCATGATGACCGTGTCTTTACCAATCTCCGCAGTATCACTGATCTTTTTATCGGAAGCAACAAAAGGCCGGAAATAATTTACCAGTTTCAGATAAGATTCAAACGGATCGTTTACAATAAATAAAGTTTTTCCCCGGGGGCAATCTGTTTTTTTATTAATGATAATGAAAGTAGCAGCTGAATGAATACATTTATCATAATATTTTGGATGATCTACAAATGCAATATCTCCCTCCTCTACTTTATGAATTTCATTGATGCCTGTAGCAGCATTAGTTTCGTTACCGATAACTTCTGCCTGAATAAATTCAGCAATCCATTGTACTGAAACTGGTTTATCAAATCGCATAATAATAATTTTTCCAAAGGTAAACAGCTTTGTTTTGGGTTATCAATAATTTAAAAAACATAATGAATGATTTTTGTTTTTAAAATTTTTTATAAAAATTCATGCGTCAAAGGATTTCTTTTCAATAAGAAAATCTTTTCCCTTATCCACAAATACATTAAAAATGTTAATAAAATTGTTTGTAATTATTTTTTACTTAGAAGAAATTGTTACTAATATTGTGAAGGGAAATTTATTTCCCGGTACTTACTAACCCATCCACATATTTCTCCCCCGGTTCTCCGCGGGAGATTTTTTTTATCCTTGCCTTATCAATCATCTTCCCTTCCCGATTGGCAACCCGGGTTTTTCTGTTTCCCCTATACCATAAAAACATCTCTCAATTAATTTTACAATACCTTTACTTCATTCAAAAAAAATATTTCATGTTGAAGTCAATGACCGGTTTTGGAAGAGCAGAACAAGCAGTGGGTGATAAAACTTTTTTAGTGGACATAAAATCCCTGAATGGAAAACAGTTTGAACTACAATTGAAACTACCTGCTTTTTTAAAGCCATATGAATTTGATATCCGCAAAATTCTTTCGTCAAAACTGGGACGTGGCAGTATAGATTGTACAATCAGTCTGAAAGAATCAGGAAAAGCCAAACCCGTTTCCATCAATACTGAATTGGCGAAAGCTTATTTTCAATCTCTATCCGAACTTTCCAATGAACTCAAGCTTGATCCTTCAAATATTTTAAGCACACTGGTTAAACTTCCCGAAGTAATAACACCAACCGGGGAAACCTTAACCAACGAAGAATGGGATTTATTTGAAAAGGTCATTAATCTGGCTATTGAAGACCTCAATATTCACCGCCTGGATGAAGGCAATATGCTGGCTAAAGACCTGTTGCAAAGAATCGCCAACATCAGGGATTTGCAGGAAGAAATAGTAAAGCAGGAACCCATCAGAAAACAAACTATACGGGATGGCATTACCAAGTTACTGGAAGAATACGTTGGTAAAGAAAATTATGATAAGAACCGCCTGGAACAGGAGTTGATATATTACATTGAAAAAATTGATATCACCGAAGAGCAGGTAAGACTTAAAAATCATTGTGAGTATTTTACTTCTGTGCTGAATGAATCTGAAGACTCGAAAGGGAAAAAGCTTTCCTTCATTTTACAGGAAATTGGCAGGGAAATAAATACAACCGGAGCCAAAGCCTATGATTCTGCTATCCAGAAAAATGTAGTGATGATGAAAGACGAACTGGAAAAAGCTAAGGAACAAATATTAAACGTACTTTAAGTAAATCCAGGATTAATCATAAACCGCAGTAAGATCATTTCTTCTTGATTAAATTTGCAAAAAACAATTCTTGAAACTTTTCAATAATATTAGTCACTCCCTGTTTACAGTATTAGGCTCACTGCTTGTATTAGTATCCTGTAATACGATTGATTTGTACGAGAAAACAGTTTCGGTGCCAAAACATCAATGGGATAGTAGTTTTAAACCGGAATTTTCTTTTACCATTAAAGATTCCACCGCCCTTTACCAGGTTTATTTTGTGATCCGGCACAATGAAAAATATAATTATAATAATATCTGGATCAATTTAATCTCGCAACCGCCGGGAGATACCATACATAAAGCAGCTTATGAATTGAAACTGGCAACCAATGAAAAAGGCTGGCTGGCTACGGGAATGGATGATATCTATGAACACCGAATTAAGCTTACTGATGCCATAAAACTAAAACCGGGTGAATACAAACTGGGACTTGAAAATATTATGCGTGAGGACCCCCTGATGCATGTGATGAATATTGGCCTTAGGGTTGAGAAGAAACAATAAACCTTTTTTTATGGCATTGCTGTCAGGGAAAAAATTCAAACTGATCACAATCATTTACTGGTTGCTGCTCTCCTATATAGTTGCCGCATTGGTATGGTGGTTTATCTCCCTTGAAAAACAAAACAATGAAATGAGTGATCTGCGTTATAAAACAACCTATTCCAATCAATCTTCATTAACGGATGAGCAGCTGAAAAAAGAGATCGCTAAAATTGATAAAGAGAGAAAGCGGAATACAACGAAATATATTTCAGAAGGGGTCACTTTTTTTATTCTGATCCTGATCGGCGCTGCATTTGTATTCCGGTCAGTTCGCCGCCAGTTCAGGCTGCAACAGCAACAGCAAAATTTTATGATGGCCGTCACCCATGAATTGAAAACTCCCATATCGGTTGCCCGGCTTAATCTTGAAACTTTACAGAAGCATAACCTGGATGCAGAAAAACAACACAAACTTATTCAAATGACTTTGCAGGAAACGGCAAGGCTAAATTCCCTTACAAACAATATCCTTTTCTCTTCTCAACTGGAAGCCGGAGGTTACAGATTTACAAAAGACGAACTGGATTTTACATCGCTGAGCAGGGATTGCCTCCGCGAAGCCAGAAATCGTTACCCTGACAGAACTTTTATAGAGGATATAAAAGAAGAATTGGAAATTGCCGGTGATCCTTTGTTACTGCAAATGATGATCAACAACCTGCTGGATAATGCTGTAAAATATTCCGGTAAAGAAAAACCAATAACCTGCCGTATGAGAAAAACCGATGCTGCTGTTTTACTGAATATCATAGATGAAGGAAGCGGAATACAAGACAGCGAGAAAAAAAAGGTATTTGAAAAATTTTACAGAACAGGAGATGAAGCCACCAGGAAAACCCAGGGAACCGGGCTTGGATTATACCTGTGTTATAAGATCGCCAGGGATCACAATGCCGACATAACAGTGACAAACAATACCCCATCAGGGTGTAATTTTGCCGTCACTTTTTATTTATAATATATGGCCACAGAAAAAGGATCAATTCTATTGGTAGAAGACGAAGAAAATCTTCATGAAGCGTTAAAGCTCAATCTTGAACTGGAGGGTTATGAAGTTACTTCAGCATTTGATGGAGTTGAAGCCCTGAAAATCTTCCATGGAGAATATTTTGACCTGATTATTCTGGATGTGATGCTGCCTGAAATGGATGGAATAAATGTGACAGAAACGATTCGATTAAAAAACAATGAAGTGCCGATCCTGATCCTTAGCGCAAAAAACAATAGTGCGGATAGGGTATTGGGTCTAAAAAAAGGCGCTGACGATTATCTTACCAAACCGTTTAACCTTGAAGAACTTTTACTCAGGGTAAAAAAGCTGATTGAGAAAAACAAGAAAATCCAGGATAAAGAAACGCTTGGAAATACTTATACTTTCGGCAAAAATGAAATTGATTTTAAAGCACAGGATGCCAACACATGCCATGGTAAAAAAATTCAATTGAGTAAAAAAGAAGTGATGCTGTTGAAATTGCTGATTGAAAATAAAAATGAAGTTGTACCAAGGGAAAAAATATTGCAGTCAGTTTGGGGATATAATGTTTATCCGACAACAAGAACCATTGATAATTTTATTCTGAACTTCAGGAAATACTTTGAAGAAGACAGCCGCAATCCAAAATACTTTCATTCAGTAAGAGGAGTTGGGTATAAGTACAGTGAGTAAAAAACAAATTACAAATCTCAAATTCCAATAATCTCTTTAAGGTTCTGAAATTGAGATTTATTTGTCCAAAGGACTCCTTCGGCGGAAATTGTTTTTTGGTTTTTGAAATTTTTATCAGAGGTCACCCAACTGTGGCCTGATCACAATTTCCTCAACACAGGCTCCGGGAGAAAGTTGTGCAGAAGCAAATATCATTTTAGCAATATCTTCCTTCACCATGATCCGGTTTGATGAGTTATCATAATCGCCCCAGCTATCCGTTAACACTGCACCCGGGAAAATGGTTGTTACTTTTATATTAAATGGCTTTAATTCTTCCCGTAGATTTTTACTAAATCCGTGCATGGCATATTTGCTGATACTGTAAGATCCGCCATTTGAATAAGCTTTAAGAGCCGCAATTGAACTTATGTTAAAAATATGGCCGGATTTTCTCTCCATCATTTTGGGTAAGATGGTTCGGGTAAGATAATAGGCACAGTTAATATTTACAGACATCTGTTTTTCGAATGCACCATCAGGTTCATTGTAAACACTTCCTGGTTCAAAATTTCCGGCATTATTGATTAAAATGTCCGGAACACATTGCTTCAGACACCATTCACCAAATGCTATTGCCTGTTCTTTTATACTCAAATCAAATGCTTTTGCTTTGAAATTAACATCAGGATATTTTGTAACCAGCTCTTCAAGGGTTTTATATAAATTCAATTCATTCCTGCTGGTTAGAAAAAGGTTATTGCCTTTTTGCGCAAATACTTCTGCTATTGCCTTTCCGATCCCTCTTGATGCCCCTGTGATGACTACATTCATATTGATGAAGTTTTACCTGCGAAGTACGAACTTTTTTAATTAACTGGCTGTTGTTCGTATTTTGCAGCTATGAAATACCGCCATCTCTTTTTTGATCTGGACCATACCCTCTGGGATTTTGAAGCAAATGCAAGAGCCGCGTTGCAGGAATTATATACAATTCTCCCGCTGAAAGAAAAAGGGGTACATGATTTTGAATTGTTTCACAAAAATTACCTGGCGCATAATGAAATACTATGGGAACGATACCGTAATGGTCAAATAAGACAGGATGAACTGAGGGTAAAAAGAATGCGACTGGCTTTACTGGATTTTAAAATAGCAGACGAAGCACTTGCAGAAGAAATGAATATCCGTTTTCTTGAATTATTACCATCAAGGACAATTTTGTTTCCCTATGCCATTGAGATCATGCATTACCTTACCAATAAAAAATATGAGTTGCACCTGATCACAAACGGATTTGAGGAAGTGCAACATAACAAACTAAAATATTCGGGCCTGGATAAATTTTTTAAAGAAGTAATTACTTCTGAAGGAAGCAATAGTTTAAAACCCAATAAAGAGATCTTTTCTTTCGCCTTTGAAAAAGCTGGTGCAAAGCCTGAAGAAAGCATTATGCTGGGCGATAATATTGAAGTGGATATTATCGGAGCCATTAATGCAGGTATTGACCAGGTATTTATCAATCACAATAATATTCAGACCAGCATTAAGCCAACCTACTCTGTAACATCTTTAAAAGAGCTGGAAACAATATTTTAATTTGCCGATGTGCTGATGTGTCAATTAAAACGGGAGGTTTATATTAGCGTTTTGCAAAAAAAATCATCATCACCTTTACAAATTGGAAAATCGGCTGATCGTTACCAAAGTGCAATCACTGTTACACCGCCCTGTGGTTTATCACCAATCTTTACTTTGATATCTGCATCAAGTGGCAATAACACATCCACCCTTGATCCAAATTTAATGAATCCCATTTCCTGGGATTGATCGACCTGTTGTCCGGGCTGGAGATAATTGATAATTCGTTTTGCCAGGGCGCCGGCTATTTGTTTTATTAAAACTTCTTTGTTGTCTTTTTTATAAACCACCGTATGCCTTTCATTTTCTGTAGAAGATTTGGGATGCCAGGCAACCAGGTATTTTCCTTGATGGTATTTACTGTATACCACTTCCCCTTTCACCGGATTTCTGTTCACATGCACATTTAACGGACTCATAAAAATAGAGACCTGGATACGGCGGTCAGTGAAATATTCGTCAGCCTGCACTTCTTCTATGGCTACCACTTTGCCATCAGCCGGAGCAACAATTGCATTTTCCTGAACAGTCAATTTTCTGTTCGGGATACGGAAAAAAGAAATCATGAAGATTAATAAACCGAAACTGGCTATAAATATGATCCAGCTTAATGCCGGAAAAGCGAAACTTAAAAAATAAAAAGAAAGAATATTGATGCCCCCAAATATGAGAGTAGATAATGCTATACTGCTGAAACCTTCTTTGTGAATTGTCATGCGGCAAATATATGGAAATGATGAATGATGGATGGATGTGCCAAAGAATACCGGTTTGTTATTTCATAAACAAAACAAAATACAACCACACAGCGGGTGTAGCCAGTAACATAGAATCAAAGCGATCTAAAAATCCGCCATGCCCGGGCATAAAATTGCCGCTATCTTTTACATCAGCTAATCTTTTTAATTTGGATTGCAGCAGATCACCGATAGTTCCGGCAATTGCAGCAATTGCACTGATAAATATCCAGTCTTGCAGCGTAAATACTTTCCACAAATAAAAAAACACCAGAACGATCACAATTACTGCCAGCAGGATTCCTCCCAATGTTCCTTCCCAGGTTTTTTTAGGAGAAATTTTTGACAATGGTCTTTTCCCAACCATTGAACCAACAATATAAGCCATGGTATCATTTACCCAAATAGAAAATATCAGTCCAAGCGGAATAGCTTTTTGCCAAAATTCATCTTCAAAAAAACCCTGTGATCTTAATGATAACATAAGACCCCAGCAAAGAGATATATAAAATAATCCAAGCGCAGTAGCTGCAAATGATTTCAGCAAGATCTTTTTAGATTGAAAGACTCCCATGCTTAAAAAAATAAATCCGGATACTGAAAGCGGGAATGAAAAATTTTCTTTTAACTGATAATTGTTTATTTCAAATTCAGGCCCGCAGAACCACAGCATGATCGCAAAGCCGGATAACATAAAGCCTAACCGGGTATAACGATGAACAGGAGTATGGTAAATTTTTTCCAGCAGATTAAAATATTCCCACCAGCATCCAAAATGAATAATAGAAAACAAGATCAGAAAACTCCAGTGATTCCAGAAAAGACCTGTCAGCATAATGGCCGCAAATATGATGGCCGTCAGCGTTCTGGTTTGAAATGTTTTCAGGTTTAATGCCATGAAGCAAATAAATTAAAATGGATTATTGTCATCGATCTTATCGGCGGTATAAGTTTCCTCATAATTTGCAGTTGATCTTTTTCTCATTTGGAAAATGATCAATCCTACAACTGTTGCACTAAGCAGGGTCATGACCGCCTGGTTGCCCATTTGAAAAGTTGTTGTGTTCTGATCAAGCAAAGAGGGGTTGAAATAGATAAGTACAACAGCAAATGCATCGTACATAAAATGTGCAATAATAGCCGGCCAGATACTTCCGCTATACCAATAGATCATACCAAGTAAAACACCAAGAACAAAACGCGGAATAAATCCATAGAATTGTAAATGTATTGCTGAAAAAATGATTGCTGTAACAATGATACCGGCCCATGGGTTTTTAAACATCTTAATAAAGATCCTTTGTAAGATGCCACGGAAAAAAAGCTCCTCACCCACTCCGGCAAATACTGCAATAAATAAAAGATTCATTAACAGATCCTGGATCGAGTTCTTCTTAAGCATAAATGCTATCTGCTTCCCGGCCTGTTCTTCACTTTGCTTCATCCACTTTCCCAGTGAAGTTGTTTCAGGAATCAACTGGTGATTGAAAACACCCAGCCAGTCAACCAAAGGAATGGCTGCGATCAAAACAATAACTCCTAAAATAAAAAAGGTTGGTTTTGCAGATCTGAAACCTAAGTAACCTGCCGGTTTTGGATCGGAGAAATATGCAAACAGAAAACAGGGTACTATAAATAAAAATAAAAACTGTATCAGCAACATACCCCGGACAAAAACCAATAAAGCCGGATTTTCGTAATCCCATTTTGAAGAATCACTCATTTCAAGAATATTCAACCCGGTCATATTAGCGAGTACCAACATGCCAATGAAACTCAGAATAATAAAAGAGCCAAAAGCCAGTCCTAAAAACATGAATAATTGTGCCCAGGCTGGTTTATTTTTTAAATACATCATAATTCGTAACTCCGGTTTTTACATTGTAAATTTGCAGGTTCCCGTTGAATCAGGGGCAGACAAATGTAAACAGCAATTAATAATTATTAACTAATAATTATTAATTGCAAAAAAGCTGAAATGATCAGGATTGGAAACATAGAATTACCGGATTTTCCCTTACTGCTTGCACCCATGGAAGATGTAAGCGATCCACCGTTCCGTGCAGTATGTAAAGACAATGGGGCGGATATGATGTATAGCGAATTTATTTCCAGCGAAGGCCTGATACGGGATGCCATGAAGAGTAAAAAGAAACTGGATTTTACTGAAGAAGAAAGGCCATTTGGCATCCAGATCTTTGGCGGAGATGAAGAAGCAATGGGACTGAGTGCAAAAATCTGCGAAGCAGTAAACCCTGACTTGGTTGATATTAATTATGGATGCCCTGTAAAAAAAGTAGCCTGCAGGGGCGCCGGAGCCGGTGTATTAAAAGATATTGATCTGATGGTTCGGCTTACGACTTCAGTAGTAAAATCAACTTCCTTGCCGGTTACAGTAAAGACAAGATTGGGTTGGGATGAAAACAGCAAGAACATTGAAGAGGTAGCGGAAAGATTACAGGACATTGGAATCAAAGCACTGTCCATTCATGGAAGAACAAGATCTCAATTATATAAAGGTGAGGCTGATTGGAGCCTGATTGCAAAAGTGAAAGAGAATCCCCGGATACATATTCCCATTTTTGGAAATGGTGATATTGATTCTCCTGAAAAAGCACTGGAATATAAAAACAGGTATGGAGTGGATGGAGTAATGATTGGCCGTGCCGCCATTGGTTACCCATGGATCTTTAATGAAATAAAACATTTTGTCAAAACAGGAGAACATTTACCTCCGCCCACAATCCAGCAAAGGACAGAAGTGATCCGGAAACATTTGTACCGTTCTGTTCAATGGAAAAATCCGGTTGTAGGCGTCAATGAAATGCGCCGTCACTATGCTAACTATTTAAAGGGACTTCCGAATATTAAAGAATACAGGGGCCGCCTGGTGATCCTGAAAGAAGTAGAGGAAATAGATGAAGTGCTGAATGAAATTATTGCAAACTACTCCGGTTATGTATTTGAAAGAACCGTTATCCAGCTGGTGAACTACCATGAGAAATGTGCCGTGTAGATAATTTTATATGCCTGATCAATCCAAAAATTGAAACAATACACCAAACAGCTTCCAACACAACAAAAGGCCAGTATATAATAAGCCAGGAAGCATAACAGGCCAATCCGGCGCCAATGATATTTAACAGGAAAAACAATTTCCCATCCTTAAGAATCAGTGAAAAAGTATTGGCAAAATAAGCAATTAGAATAAGGCCTACACCTATGGTTCCGATGATATCGTTATAATTCATTAGATCAATTAAATGGATTTTAATTATTTTCTAATTGCCTCAATCACTTCTTTGCTCACTGGGGAAATGGATGGATCAAAATAATTAATCAGCATTCCATTCTCATTTACGAGGTATTTCGAAAAATTCCAGCTGGGTTTTTTATTTGTCCAGCCATTTTTGTTTTTATCTGAAAGCCATTGAAATACCGGGTGCTGATCAGCACCGGAAAGAACAGAACTCTTTTTTACCAATGGAAAAGAGACCCCATAATTTAATTTACAAAATTGTGCAATTTCTTCATTGCTGCCTTTTTCCTGTTCTTTAAAGTCATTGGCCGGGAAACCGATCACTACTAATTTACTTTCGTTTTCCATAAATAATTTTTGCAATTCGCTATACTGATCAGTAAACCCGCAGTTGGAAGCTGTATTTACCAGCATCATTTTTTTTCCTTTATACTTTGATAAGGGAACCACTTCGCCATTATTTAATGTAATGGATAAATCATAAACTGATTGTACAGGAGGAAGGGCAGATTCATTGGTAAATACTTTATAATTTCTTCCTGTTATTTTATTCCACCAGGTAAATGCAGGATAAACGGCTTTTAAAACCCGTTGACGTATAGTCATATTTTTAATATTTCTTGTTTCAAAAACTACGTAACCACTGAAGGTAATCAGTAACATCAAAAACAGTATGGATGTTTTCTTTATAATACCCATTTTCATTTTTAATAAGACATACACCCCAAAACCAGTTTACCTGATAAACATTTTAAAAAGCTTCATTCTTCCTTTCATTGGCGGGTATTTAAAATCCGGGTCAAACCAGGTGGGTGTTTTCATTACCGGCTTTTCCCGGGTAAAGGTGTCAAAGCTATGTTTGCCATGATAAGCACCTAAACCGCTTTCTCCAACACCACCAAAGGGAAATTCTTTATTGGCAAAATACCAGGCAGTATTGTTGATACATCCACCACCGAACCGGACATTTTCTATCCAGAATTTTTCATTTTTTTTACCCGAACTAAATAAATAAAATGCCAGTGGATTGGGGTTTTGATTGACTATTGCTAATGCTTCATTTGTTGAATCGAAAGTGATTATTGGCAAAACAGGACCAAATATTTCTTCAGTCATCAATAATGAATCGGGTGGCACCTTTTCCATTAATGTTGGTTCAATCCACAATTTGTTACGATCATGTTTTCCTCCATAAATAATAGCGCCATTTTGTAAATAGCCCACCAGTTTATCAAATCTTTTTTCATTGATGATTTTTCCATACTCCCCGTTAACGGAAGTATCAGGGCTGTAAAACTTTTCGATAGACTGAATAATTCTTTTAACCAGCTTGTCCTTTAAGGAAGAATGTACTAGCAGGTAATCCGGTGCAATACATGTTTGCCCATTATTTAAAAATTTACCCATTACAATCCTTCTTGCAGCTACATGAATATTAGCATCTGCTTCTATAATTGCAGGGCTTTTGCCTCCCAGCTCCAGAGTTACCGGGATTAACTTTTCTGCCGCCAGTTTATATACCGATCTTCCAACAGATGTGCTTCCCGTATACAACACATGATCAAACCTGAATGAATTCATCATGTCAGGAATAACTTTTATCCCATCACCTGAAACAAGCTTTACATAGTCAGGAGAAAATGTTTCTGAAATTATTTTACTGGCAATGCCGGAAGTAGCAGGAGAATACTCGGAAGGTTTTAATACTGCACAATTTCCACCTGCTATAGCTCCTACCAGTGGTATCAATAATAAATTAAGCGGATAATTCCATGGAGCAATAATTAAAATAACTCCAAGAGGATCCCTGTATATTTTTCCGGTTGAAGGCAGATTAACAAGCGCCGTTTCCACAGTTTTAGGTTCCATCCATGCCTGCAGATTCCTTAGTGTGTAATTGAGCTCGGCATATAGCAGGCCCAATTCAGTACCATAAGCTTCTTCCCTGCATTTGCCCAAGTCGGAATACAATGCATTATAAATTTCCTCTTCATATTTCTTCAAAGTATTTTTTAACCTCAGGAGTTGTTCTTTTCTGAACTGATATGATCGGGTTGCACCACTTTCAAAATAAGACTGGAGAGCATTTAATGAGTCATAAATCATAATTGGTTTTTAACCTCTGTAAATTACGAATTATGGCCTTATAGAAGTTTCGCCGTTTGTAAAGATTCATTTTTACACCTTAAAGTTTCATTTATCTTTAAAAAAACTTACCCGTGCAGCATGTAGAGTTTTTTCATAAAGAACATTTCGAACAAAATTACCACCGGTTGAGCCCCCCTAAGTCGCTTGAACTTTTTATTGATTTTTTCTGGGAAACAAAATTCGATAAGCTCTGGAAAAAATTCCCAAATGGATTTTCAGATGCCCTTTTCCCCAATATTGGTTATACCTATCTGATCAACCTGGGTACACCCTTTATCATGCAGGTAGATGAAAAAAAAATCACTATGAAAACCAATGGGTTTTTGCCCAGGCATAAATCCATTGAATGCTACCACCAGGCCGGAAATAAAATTTTTGGAATCAAGTTTAAAATTTCACCGGTTGTCCTGGAAAAGAAAGTCAATTTTTCTGAATACCGTGAATTCATTTTTCCTCTTAGTTATTTACTGGAACAATCAATCATTGAAAAGATAAAAAAAGCAGATTCCTTTGAAACCCGTGCTCAAATTGCAAGTTCCTATTTTGAGACTATCCTGAAAAAACATTCCGGCTCTCATCAACCTTTGCGGATAGTAATAAATATCATTGATCATTGTAACCGAAAAAATGATTTTACAACTTCAGTAGATGAATTTGCCAAACAAAACAATATTACAACCCGGACTCTTCAACGGTATTTTGAAAACACGACCAGCATCAGCACAAAAAAGGCTTTACAGATATTACGAATCAGGAAGGCAGCCGCACACCTTACCAACTCCCCGAAGGATTTTCATTTTAGCTTATATGGTTATTACGATCATAGCCATTTTTACAAACATCTGAAGAAGTTTTTGCGAAAAGATAGTCTTCTCGAATTACATCCCTATCTTCTTCTTTTAGAAAATTTACATAAGCAGGATTAGAAATAAATTATTCTATAATATTTAATTTCCTGCTCTTTGTCTTTCTTCTTCAGATCCGGTTGTTCTGCGACGGACTGCTTGTACTTTATTATTTCCGAACCGATAGGTAAAGGTTAGATTAGCTACCCTCGTTTCCCTGAACGCATGCCATTTCTCTATATAATTGTCATAAGTAATAACTGCCTTAGGAAGATTCGTCCAGAAAATATCTGTAATATTAAATCGTAATGTTCCTTTATTTTTCAGGATAGTTTTTTGAACACCTGCACCTACACCCCATTGCGGATCGGTCACCATAAAACCGTATTGGCCGCTACTATTCACATTGCCGGTTAATTCTGCAGTCCATCCTTTTTTAAATGTAAATGTATTATTGGTCCTCAGGTCAGCTGCCGGCTTGCCTTTATTCAGTTGTGTTGATCCCAGGCTCCCATTGAATTTTTGGTAATAAATATTGCTGTTACTGGTAATATTCCACCACTTATTGATACGTACAGGCAGCGAAACAGAAACTCCATAATAATCCGATGATGAAAGATTGATGGGAATCTGAACCGTCACATTTTCATCCGATGGAATATTAGGAAATACGTCTCTGAATTTTGCAATAGCAATATTCTGACTATTAGTAGTATGGCTGTAACCAAATGTAAAACTCAGATTCTTCATTGTATAGCTAAGCTCATACGACCAGGTAAATTGAGGCAATAAACCGAGGCTACCGGTGGCATATGTTGTCGGATCAATCAAAAACAGGAAGGGGTTTAGCTGAGAATATCCAGGGCGGCCAATCCTCCGGCTAATAGATACACCTAAAGTTTTGTCTTCTTTTAATTTGTAATTAAAAAATGCACTGGGAAAAAGCTGAAAATAACTGGAATCAAAATAAATATTACCGTTTACCTGGTGTGTATTGATATTGGTTTGCTCACCTCTTAATCCGAACTGGATATTAAACTTCTTGAACTCTTTAAAAAAATTCAGGTATCCGGCATTATTATTTTCCTCATAAAAAAAATGGTTTGTCTTATTGACATCATTTTGCGGAGAGCCATTGCTCATATCAAAGAATTTTGCATCATTATCAGAAGAAACAAAACTTGTTTTAAACCCAGCTTCCCATTTAGCACCTTTCTTTAAGGGATTTACATAATCTACTTTAGCTGTTTTGAATGTAAGTTTTCCATCCTGGTCTCCATCCAAAATATAATCGGGTGATAATGAGGACCCGTCCAGTTTATAATATTTTGTAGCATTTCTTGTGAGAGAACCGGAATGATAAGAACCATAATCCATGTCTGCTGTAATTTCCTTACCGGTACTGTCGAATGAATGTTTGAAATTTATGTTGGCTACAAAATTATTTCCATTGTCATCGTTGTTAGCCTGCGATTTAAATGTACTGGCTTTCTGATGTTGTGTATTGATGACCTTTGAACTGTTAGTGCTGTTGCGGCCAAATTTATTAAAGTTGCCATTGACCACAAACCCGATAATCGTTTTTTTATTGGGGAAAAAATCCATTCCGATGCGGGTTGTATTGGATTTAAACGAAGATTTTGCGTAATTATCTTTTAAGTCACCACCATTATAAACACCATTATTATAAAAATTCCTGTCAAGAATCAGGTGATTCAATCCTTCACGATAAGCATAATTATAGTTTCCGAAAATATTGATCTTTTTATTACGGTAGTTAAACGTGGTACCGGCATTAGATTTTGGATAAATTCCTTGCCCGATTCCAGCAGTAAGAGTACCATTCAGACCAAGGCGCTGATCTTTTTTCATCCTGATATCAATTATACCTGCATTGCCCGACGCATCATATTTTGCCGAAGGGTTGGTAATAATGTCTATTCTTTCTATAGCTGCAGAGGGCAGACCTTTAAGGTAATTGGCAAGATCAGCTCCTGACATTGCCGTAGGCTTGTTATCAATCATTATGATTACACCACCGCGTCCCCGGAGGCTGATATTATCATTTTGGTCTACAATAACACCTGGGGACCGCTCCAGTACATCCATAGCGGAGCTGCCGGCACTGACAATGCTATTCTCTACATTTACTACAACACGGTCGCTTAATTTTTGTATAAATGGCTTCTTACCTGTTACCGTTACATTTTCCAGTTGTTTGGATTCCGGTAATAAAGCAATTTTTGCAATAGTAAGCTGTGGTTGATCAGAGGATATATTGAATGGTGCGGAATATTGATTTGCACGGCTTGTCATACTTACTTTAAGAAAATAGTTGCCGTAACGAATGTTCTCAAACTCTGCCAGACCGTTTTTATCTGAGAATGTTACTTTCACTAATGCTGAATCGGCTGTTTTCAACAATTCAACTGTTACATTTTCCTGCGGCAATCGCAGATCATTTAAAATAGTAACTGAAATTTTCCCTCTTGTATTTTGTGCATTCAGTACAATAATTGAACAAAGAGCTATAACGGCAATAAATATTTTTTTCACAGTTTAGTTATTTGAAACAAATATTTGAAAAAAACGAATAGCTTCGTAATGTATTGTTATTAACAGACAGGGGCTATAGATGAGTGGGTTAAGATCTTGTTAAGGGATGTCGGTTTTTTACATTCAGAATTTGAATTTGTAATCTTCTTTATCCGGTATTTCTATTGGCTATTTTAAACAGGATTGAATCAGTACCAAACCCGGCTTTTAAATAAGATAGCTTTAGTAATTTCAGTAGTTCATGACAGACGAATATTATATGACCCAGGCTTTGAAAGAAGCAAGAAAAGCTTTTGATGCTGACGAGGTACCTGTTGGTGCTGTAGTTGTATTAAATGAAAAAATTATTGCCAGAGGTCACAATATGGTGGAAAAACTAAACGACCCTACAGCGCATGCTGAAATGATAGCTCTCACCTCTGCTTTTAATTTACTTGGCAGTAAATATTTACCTGAAGCTGCAATCTATATTACAGTAGAACCTTGTTTTATGTGTGCCGGTGCCGTTTATTGGAGTAAAATCGGAAAGATTATTTATGGTGCTGATGATGAAAAAAACGGGTATAAAAAAACTGCTGGTAGTAACTGGCCATTTCACCCAAAAACAGAGTTGGTAAGAGGTGTGTTAAAAGATGAATGTGCCCAATTAATGAAAAAATTCTTTAAACTTAAAAGATAAACTATGACAAAGACTACCGTTAAAAAATCAACAACTACACATCCAAGATCACGCAGGGAAATGAAAATAGATGCTGAAATTTATGAACCATTCAAAGCTGCAATACTGCAAAGCCTGAAAGCCACAAAGGGAAAATCATTTGCTGAGCTTACAAAAGATGTCGGGAAAATCATCCGTAAAGAAATGCCGACATTTAAAAAATCAATTCCTTGGTATACAATTTCTATCCGTCTTGATCTGGAAACAAAGGGGGTTGTTGAAACATTTATTGAAAAAGGTAAAAAACTAAACCGGTTGAAGAAATAATCAAAGTGGTTTGATCTTAATATTTTTAAACCAGATCTCGCTACCATGATCCTGTAAACAGATAAATCCTGTTTTTGACATCCCATATCCTTTTTCATCTTTCCATTTACCAGTAGCTTTTCTTTTATGCCAATCCTCAGACCAGGCTTCAAACTCCAATACCTTCACGCCATTCAGCCAATGCTCCACATGACCTTTATTGAAAATTATTTTTGAGTTGTTGTATTCTCCTACGGGTTTTGTTGGTCTTGATGTTACATCGTACATAGCATAATCTGATGCAGTCTTTTGCCAGTCCTCCAGCTTTTCCGGAAATCCTTCATCATCTATTAACTGGTATTCCGGTCCGCTGAGATACGCGGCATCCAGTGCTTCTGTAACATGATACATGATACCGCTGTTTCCTTCTTTTGCAATTTTCCAATCAAGCGATAATTCAAAATTTTCATATTGACCGGTAGTCATCAGGTCAACTCTCAGATCACTTTTATCTGTTTTACTTCCTTTACAATGCAACTCATTGTTTTTTACTTCCCAGCTGTTTCCGGGTTTGTTTTTGAATGTTCGCCAGCCATCCATTGTCTTACCATCAAATAATAATTTCCAGCCGGCTTTTTCTTCTTCTTTTGTCAACTGGTTATCTTTTCCCTGCTGGCAGGAAGAAACTAATCCGGCAGAAAGAATGAATAGAAATGTTATGAAATGTCTCATATTTATTTTTTTAAACAAGCTTCAAATTTAACGGATCCCATTTCACTGCTTTGTCCTGGAAATAACTGTCATTGCAAAGTAAAGCCGGGGCGGCAGCTCTGAACCCGAACAAAGCATCTTCATTGGCCATTTTCTTATTTCTTATTGCAGAAAAGAAATTATAGAAATGATCGTAATGTGCACCCCTATATCCGTCTTCAGCTTTGTAAATTGTGGATGCAGGCGGAACCATTTTTTTCCGGTCATATACTTCAGTGTTCTGGTTATTCATTTTTGTTTTTAATAAAGGATCATCCACTGCAGCATAAGCCTTATTTTTTGTCAGCGTCACTTTTTCCCACTCCACATTCATGCTTCCTTCACTGCCTACCAGTCGCAGGTAAGTACTATCCGCAGTACCGTCCACAAAATTTACCCGGAGAGATAAATTGAAAGCAGGATGCTTTGCTGTTTCAGCATAATCAAACATGCCCATTAAGATGTCCGGTACTTCCCTTCCATCTTTCCAGTAACGGAGACCGCCCATGGCCATTATTTTTTGTGGCCCGGTAGAATCGGTGATATAATGAAGGCTGGAAAATAAATGAACAAACAGATCACCTGAAACACCGGTTCCATAATCTTTATAACAACGCCACCGGAAATATCGTTTAGCATCAAATGGCCGGTCAGGATATTTATTCAGGAAAGTTTTCCAGTCCACATTTTTTTCATTTGCGTCTGCAGGTATATCATATTGCCATGCTCCGAAAGGTGAATTCCTGGCCCAGAATCCTTCGGCATAATTCAACTTGCCGATAGCTCCTGCTGCAAGCAGCTCCTTTGCTTTCTCATTTCCCAAAGAGCTCATACCCTGGCTTCCTACCTGCATTGCTACTTTATTCCGGTTTTGAGCTTCTACAACTGCTGCGCCTTCTGTTATATCATGTACCATTGGTTTTTCACAATACACTGCTTTACCACTATTCATGGCAGCGACGGATATGTCTTTATGCCAATGATCCGGGGTAGCCACTATCACGGCATCAATATCTTTCCGGTTTAATATTTCACGATAGTCTCTTCCGGTAAATATATCGTTCCCATATATCTTTTTCGCTGCTTCCAGCCTGCCGTCATACAGATCGCAGGCCGCAACAATTTTCACACCCGGAATTGAAATGGCGGTATTCGCATCCGCCACCCCCATACCACCGGCTCCTATCAATGCTATTTGAATATTGTCGTTTGGGGAATAATAATTACGGAGCAAATTTTCTGAATTCTCAGAACCGGTTGATGCTTTAATGATTCCGGGAATAGAGGATGCAATTAAACTGCCTCCTATTTTTTGAATGAATTTTCGGCGTGAGTTGCCCGTTTTATCCTTACTCATAATATTTGTTTGGTTGTGATCAAGAAAGTTACAGTAAAAAGTTGCTGGCTTTTAAAATAACACAAACTATTTTTTATTCCATATCTCGAAAATTTTTACATGGCACATCGGTTATTCATTTGTAAATTTGTTACCCTGACACTAATTAATAAATCTTAAATATTTAATCATATGGCATTTACTTTAGCTCCACTTCCGTATGCACACGATGCATTGGAACCACATATTGACACTACAACAATGCAAATACACCATGGTAAACATCACCAGGCATATGTTGACAACCTTAATAAGGCTGTTGCAGGTACTGATTTTGAAAATAAATCTTTGGAAGATTTAATAGCAAGCGCAGGAAAAATTTCACCTGCAGTAAGAAATAATGGCGGGGGTCACTGGAACCATACTTTTTTCTGGGAAAGCCTTGATGATAGCGGAGGCGGAATGCCTTCAGGCAAATTAGCTGAAGCCATTCACAATGCATTTGATTCCTTTGATGCTTTTAAAGAAAAGTTTGCAGCTGCAGGCATGACAAGATTTGGAAGTGGCTGGGCATGGTTGATTGTTAAAGACGGAAAGCTGGAAATTTGTTCAACCCCCAACCAGGATAACCCATTGATGGATGTTGCAGAAGTGAAAGGCACCCCTGTACTTGGAGTAGATGTATGGGAACATGCTTATTATTTAAAGTACCAGAACCGCCGTGCTGAATACCTTGCGGCTTTCTGGAATGTAGTAGACTGGAAAAAAGTAGCAGAACGATTTGATAAAGCTGCTAAATAATTATAGCATAATAATAAATATCAACCGTCCTTTTCCATAAGGACGGTTTTTTATTTAATAAATTTGACTCATGTACGATCTCATATTAAAAAATATATCCCGGTTTATTGTACTTACAGAAGAAGAAAAAGATTATTTTATTTCAATCCTTAAAGTAAAAAAGTTACGCAAAAAACAATACCTCCTGCAGGAAGGAGATGTTTGCCGATATGAATATTTTGTAAACAAAGGCTGCCTGCGCACCTATACGATCAATGATAAAGGGCAGGAGCACATTGTACAATTTGCAATTGAAGATTGGTGGACCGGTGATATGTACAGCTTTTTAACTCAAACCCCTGCATTCTATACTATCGATGCATTAGAAGATTCCGAATTATTATGTTTTGATAAACATACCCTGGAAACACTTTATACGAAGGTGCCAAAATTTGAAAAATTTTTCAGGCTGCTTTTACAAAATGCTTTTATAGCCAGTCAGCGCAGGATCATAGAATCTATGAGCCTTACTGCCGAAGAACGCTATTGTGGTTTTATTGACAATTATCCAAAAATGGAAAAACGTCTTCCCCTGAAACAAATTGCCAGTTACCTGGGCATTACTGCCGAATCTCTTAGCCGAATCCGCAGTCAATACAATAAAAAAAGCAAATCCGCATAACATAGATCAAGCTTATTTCTTTACCTGCATCAATGGAGGCAGCAGTACTTTGTTTGCAATTTTGTATTTCAATAAAACAAAAAAATATATGCAAACAATTAAAGAAAAAATTAACCATCTCAATCAACTCATCACTGAAGGAAAAGCACTGGATGGTTTTGAACTGTATTATGACGACGAAGTGGTAATGCAGGAAAACGAGAATCCGCCTACTGCTGGCAAAGACTTAAACCGAAAAAGAGAAATTGAATTTTTTGGAAGTATTACAGAATTCCGCAGTGCAAAACCCCTGGACATAGCAGTGGGAGAAAATGTGAGTTATGTAAAATGGCTTTACGATTACACACATAAAGACTGGGGTGTTCGTAAATACACACAGGTTTCTGTGCAACACTGGAAAGACGGGAAGATTATTAAGGAACAATTCTTTTATGGTAATTAAAAAATGATTTATGAAAAAAATATTTAAAACAAATGAAAATAGCGCAGTAACCGTTCTGCGAATAGTGCTTGGAATTGTATTGTTTCCGCACGGCGCTCAAAAATTATTGGGCTGGTTTGGTGGTTATGGTTTTGAAGGTACAATGGGTTTTTTAACCGGTACTGCCGGGTTACCCTGGATCCTGGCATTCCTGGTAATCATGATTGAATTTTTTGGAGCCCTTGCTTTGATCCTTGGTTTTGCTACAAGGATAGTTTCTTTTGCTGTGATTTTACTTTTTGCAGGAATCGTTTTCACAAGTCATTTACAGAATGGATTTTTTATGAACTGGTCAGGACAGCTACAAGGCGAGGGATTTGAATACCACTTGCTGGTGATTGGCATAGCACTTACCTTACTGATAAATGGATCCGGTAAATGGGCTTTAGACCGTTTAATACTAAAAGAAAAATAAAATTTTCCGGGAAAAAACCAGGCCGCTAAAAATATAGCGGCTTTATTTTTTAAAACTTCTGTTGTTAAGCTTGTTAATGGCTTCTACTTTATTATTGACATGAAGTTTTGAATATATATTCTTCAGGTGGCATTTAACTGTAAGCTGGCTGATAAAAAGTTTGTCTGCAATTTCTTTTATAAGCAGCCCTGTTGAAATATGATTTAATATTTCATTCTCACGGTTAGATAATTCAGATAAATGCGGATGTGCTGGGTTTTTTTCAAAGAAGGTGACAACTTTTTTGGCAATAAATCTGCTCATGGGGGCTCCTCCAAGATGAAGCTCTTCGAGAGATTCCATTATTTCATTGGGACTGGCATCTTTCAGAATATAGCCTGCTGCACCGTTTCTTAGCGCATTAAAAATAAAATCATTGTTATCATAATAAGAACAAACCATACAAAGTGTATCTGGCAGTAGTTCCTTTAAATCTGCAATAAGATCTATTCCGCTTCTGCCGGGTAATTTAATATCTACAATTGCAATCGCCGGGGGATACTTTGTAATATGTTCCAATGCTTCTTCAGAAGAATTATAGGCATGATAAACCTGGAATTTTTTTGATTGATTTATCAATTCCATTAAAGCTCCCCGAAAGCTCTTATCATCTTCTATAATTGAAACCTTAACCACTGGTTTGTTGATTTACTACAAGATACTTTATTTTAAACTGTGAAATTGGCTGGTATTATTACTTGCTTTTCCCTTTTTAAAATTAGGGTACAGGATCATACCCGCTTCCTCCCCAGGGATGACATCGGGAGATCCTTTTAATAGCCAGCCACATTCCCTTGAAAACGCCATATTTCTTTAAAGCATCTGCAGCATAATGAGAACAGGTGGGAGTAAACCTGCATTTGGGCCCTAGTATAGGAGAAATCACCCATTGATATATTTTAATCAGGGCTATAAACGGAAGGCTCAGGACCAACACCAAAACCTCTAAAGGGCTTTTTTTATTTTCATGTTTATTCAACTTCCTTTTTCAATTTTTTTAATGCGATACCCATCTTTTCAAAAACTAAATTATACTCTGGTAAATCTTTCCCTGAGTAAATAATAAAAACATTTAATTGATGATCGGACCCGGTTAAATATTCCTTCAATTCATTTTTTTGCTGGCGCCATGCTTCCCTGCACAATCGTTTAATTCTGTTCCTGTCCACTGCTCTTTTAAAATTCCTGGTACTGACGCCAATACCAAATTGCAGGTTGGAGGATCTGGCTTCTGCTTTATTTTCGGTAAAAACAAAAAATATCCGGAATGGTGCTACCACAAACTTTTTTCCCTCACTGAACAAGAGTTCAATTTGCTTTCGGCTTCTCAGCCTTTCATTCTTCCCCAGTGTAAATTGTTTAGGCATCCTGTTTTAATTGCTTAAAAATAGAGAATCTAATTTTCTCTTTATAATTGCCCGATAAGATAAGTATAGCCATATAAAAAAAAGCTCCCCGCATAAATGGAGGAGCTTTGAATAAAGTTGACATTCTTTTCCTTCCTTTCGGAAAGATCAGGAAGGGCTTTCTATTTTGCTTTTCTTTCGTCAGAAACAGAAAGTTTATGACGGCCTTTTTTACGGCGGCTTGCCAATACTTTGCGGCCATTAGCTGTACGCATACGCTTACGGAAGCCATGTACAGATTTCCTGCGGCGTTTATGTGGCTGATATGTTCTTTTTTTACCTGGCATAATTTTAAGTTTTTCCTTTTTTAAAAAATTCCCGTGGAGAAACGGATTTTTCCAAAACACACCGGGGAACACCACTTCCCGCAGCTTGTGAAAGGACGGCAAAGGTAGGGGATGAAGCTTAGAATAAAGATTACAATTTGCAGATTTTTTGAAGCTTGGCTTTTAAAAATAATTATTTGTGAAGCGGGCATTAAATCCTTGATTGAACAACTGTTGCCCCGGAGGGGAGCCCGAGGGGGAGCTCCGAAGGAGTCTCTTGGACCTTTGGCTCGACGCTCCTTTCAGGCTCCGGTACCCCGATCGTCAATATCCAAATGGATTGATATAACTGCGGATCCATAAAAATTACCTGCATGCATATTAAAATCTTTTATTGAATCGGTAGTATAAAATTTCTTAGTTCCTCCGGTGCTGATCCTGTTTTTAATATCTGTATGACGAAGAAGATAATCTACCAGACTATTTGCTACTATCTCTCCCTGCGACAATATCCTAATATCAGCAGGAGTAAACTCCCTTATCTTATCATGTAATAAAGGATAATGCGTGCAAGCCAATAATATTGTATCAATACCGGGAGACTGATCCAGAAGCTGGTTGATATACTTTTTTACAAAAAAATCAGCTCCATGGCTTTTATACTCATCATTCTCAACAAGTGGTACCCACATGGGACATGCTTGTTGAAAAACTTTTACTCCCGGAAATAATTTTTCAATTTCTATTACATAAGAGTTTGAAGTCACTGTTCCCTGTGTTGCCAATATGCCTACCTGTTTTGATTCAGATAGGTTACCGATTAATTCAGTTGTGGGCCGGATTACACCCAATACCCTTTTATCCTGACCAAATTGCGCCAGGTCTTTTTGCTGAATTGTTCGCAAAGCTTTAGCAGAAGCAGTATTGCAAGCCAAAATAACGAGTGGACATCCCTGTTCAAAAAACCATTGTACGCATTGCAGTGTATAATTATAGATCGTTTCGAAAGATCGGGGGCCATAAGGTGCCCTTGCATTATCGCCCAGGTATAAATAATCATATTGAGGAAGCTTATTGATGAACTCTTTAAATACTGTCAATCCTCCGTATCCGGAATCAAAAACACCAATGGGGGTTGTAACAGGCATGAGCAAAAATAATTAAGGCCGCAGCAAATAATGCGACGGCCTTAATTAAAATCTATTTGAACTTTATTAATTAGTCTTTGCAGCAGGCTTTGGAGTAGCTGGCGGCGGTATTTTTACTTTAAGCTTATCGGCAACCAATTGAAGAATATCGTCTCCCGGAGGTGCAACAAGTAATGCTTCTCTGTTGTAGATATAGGAATATCCTTTTTCTTTTGCTACATCATTGATAGCAGTCATTACTTTTTCATAAACCGGCTGCAACAAGCTGTTTTGTTTTGCTTCAAACAATTGTTGTGCTGAGCTTTGCCAATTTTGAAGATCTTCCAAAAAATCTGCTCTTTGCTTAGCAGCACCCTGGCGAACAACCAATGGCTGATTGATAGTATCATTAGCAATACTATCATAACGCTGATACTGAGTTAATAAATAAGAATAAGTCCTGGGTAAAGAGTCATTTTGAAAAATAGTCAGCAGCGTATCTATTTTCTTGATCTCAGGCATTAAATATACCATATCATCAACCCTGATGTAACCAGTTTTGTTTTGTGCCTGAACTGATCCCGTAAAAAGAATTGCAGTCAAAACAATAATTGCAGTAATTTTTTTCATTTTAATTTTCGTTGTTGTTTATTTATGAGTGTTTCCTAAATGTTATCGTTGTATGTTCAGAAATCTTTAACATTCGGAGTGAAAACTGAATCAGTTCCTTACCCCAAGTTCTTTTAAAATTTCTTCGCTTTTGTCCAGTTTTGGGTCGGCAAATATAACAGTAATTCCTTCACTTTTATCTAAAATAAAATCATAGCCTCTTTGCATGGCCATCTTCTGTACTGCATTATAAACCTTATCCTGTACCGGTTTTACCAGCTCTTGTCTTTTCTTAAACAGATCGCCTTCAAAACCAAAACGTTTGCGTTGAAGATCTCTTAATGCCTTCTCTTTTACAAAAAGCTGGTCTTCTCTCTTTTTCTTCAATTCTTCCACCAGCATCACTTGTTCGGCTTCAAAATCCCGATACATTTTATCTAACTCCGCTTGCTGATTGTCTATTTCTTTCTGCCATAAAACAGCCAATTCATCGAGTTTAGTTTGTGCTGCTTTATACTCCGGCATTTTATCCAGAATATATTTAGTATCAATTATTGCATATTTCTGAGAAAAACCCAGAAAGCTCAACCCAAGTAAACAGATAAAAAGAAATATTTTTTTCATGATTTGCCGTTTTATGCTGATTTAAAATAACTAAACCTCAATATGAGTGTCTGAAGAATTCCAATGGAGAAACAACAGTAACTCAATTATAAATAGTAGTTCAGTTTGCTAATTTTTTTATTCCGGTTCAAAACCTAACATAAATGTAAACTTACCGGCGGCTTTCAAACCACTTCCGGGTCTTAATCTGTCCAGTCCAATACCATAATCAAATCCCAACAATCCAAACATAGGAAGGAAGAACCTCATACCTACACCGACACTGCGTCTGAGACGGAAAGGATTATAATCTTTGAAATTGTACCAGCCATTAGCCGCTTCAAAAAAAGTAAGTCCATAAATAGTACTGCTTGGATTAGTAGCAAAAGGATAGCGCAGTTCTAACTGGTACTTATTAAATATAGTAAAGAACTGTCTGGCTTGTGATGGGTCATCGGTAGGGTTTACACTTGGTTTGGAGTTCTCGTAAATCGGATATCCGCGATGAGCAATAATATCAAATCCTAAAAGACCAAAATTGTTTGCCATACCTGCATCACCAATTTGGAATCTTTCAAAAGGCGAGAAATCCAACTTGCGATTGTAACGGCCCATGAATCCAAATTTTGCAGCCAACCTTACTATGAATTGCTTATTCTTTTCTTCACCCATTGGCTTACCTAATGGTATGAACCATTCCGAATTGAATCTCCATTTATGATATTCCGGATGCTTGTATGAATTATCTTCAGCCAGGTCAGAATTTATCAATGAAAATGGAGGAGTGGCCTGTAAACTCATTGAAAAATTTGATCCGCTTGTTGGGAATATTGGATTGGGACCTGCTGAGTTTCTGTTCAATGCTATTTTGAAACTGACGTTATTTGATGTGCCACTGTCCAGTCCTGCAAAAATTGGGTAGTTCTTAAGTTTGTATTGCGTATAATTCAAGGTGTACACCAGGCTGAAATAATCATCCGGCCATTTCAATTGCTTGCCAAGTGCAACGCTGAGACCAATTGTTTTCAGAAAACTTGCATCTGCTTTTTCTTTGGAAAAACGTTGGGTAAATGGATCAAAGCCATTGGTGAATTTACTTTTATTAATCCCAAAAGTTAAGGAGTTTCTTTTCTTTCCTCCCAACCAGGGTTCAGTAAATGAAAAATTATATGAATTGTAAATTTTACCATTGGATTGTAAGCGAAGGCTCAGTTTTTGGCCATCGCCGGTTGGTAAAGGATCCCAGGATTTTTTATTGAAAATATTTTTTATGGAAAAGTTATTGAAGGATACACCCAATGTACCTGTTAATCCTATTCCTCCACCCCAACCAGCGGAAAGTTCTAATTGATCAGAAGATTTTTCTTCGAGCTTGTATTGTATATCAACAGTACCATCATCGGGATTTGGAATAGGGTTGATGCCAATAGTTTCCTGATTAAAGAAATTCAATTGTCCCAATTCCCTTTGGGAACGAATAAGGTCTGAACGGCTGAATAATTCACCCGGAACCGTCCTGATCTCACGGCGAATAACATGTTCCTTGGTTCTTTCATTCCCAACTATTTTTACGTTTTTGATCCTGGCTTGTGGTCCTTCTACAATTCTGATCTCGTGATCAATAGTATCTCCATATACAGCAGTTTCAACCGCATCTGCCCTGAAGAATAAATAGCCATCATCCATATACAAACCACTGATATCGCCACCTTCAGGAGTTAATTGCTTCCCCAATCGCTGGTCCAGTGTTTCAATATTATAAATATCTCCTTTGCGTATACCGAGGATTACGTTTAAAATCGAGTCGTTGTATTTTGCATTTCCTTTCCAGGTAATATTTCCGAAATAATATTTCCGGCCTTCATTTATTTTAAAATCCACATTTACATTTCCATCATAAATAGTATAGGGTTTTGCTTCTTCAATAATGGCATCGCGGTATCCGATGGAATTGTAAAACTCAAGTACTTTCTCTTTGTCTTCTTCAAACTTTTTTTCATTAAATTTTGCTGATGATAGCAGCTTAAGACGTACCCAGGGATCTAAGAAATTTTTTGTTTTGCTAAAAGAAAGAAACCCGGCATCCTTCATATACTCTTTAAACGTCATCCGGGGATTTTCGCCAAAAAGTGTGGTGTCCTTTTTTGGATAAAGTGTTAACCGGCTTATTTCTTTTGTCCCCTTAAGTTGCTTTTTCAATTTAAGATCAGAAACAGTTTCGTTTCCAAAGAAATTTATGTTGTTCACTTTTACTTTCTGCCCTTTATCAATCAGAAAAGTAAGAATAACTGAGTTTGCGCTGGAAGTATCTTCTTTTTCAATGATCTCCAACTTCAGGTTACGATATCCTTTTTCAGCATAATATTTACGGATCACTTCATCTGCATTGCGAAGCGTATTTTCTGTAACAATGGTCTGTTTTGCCAAACCTATTTTCCCTAAAAGTTCTTCCTGTTCTGTTTTTTTAATCCCCTTAAAAATATAATTACCCAAACGTGCCCTTTCGGTTACACTGATCTCAATTTCAATTTCGTTATCAACGATCTTCGTTACAAAAATTTCGATATTGGAAAAAAGCCTCTGCCTCCAGAGATTTTGAATAGCTTTTGCAAAATCATCATTCCCTGGATGTACGATCTTGTCTCCAACCTGTAAACCTGAAATAGAAACAACGATTGAACTATCCAGAAAATTAACTCCAGTTGTTCTGATAGCTGAAATAATATACTCCTTCGGACGGTTGGCATTTTGCCATGTAATCAAATTGGGATCAATAGATGTGGGCTTGCTTGTGTCTGGACTCTGTGCATTTACAGAAATTACGGATGTAAAAACCACTGCGACTAAAACACAAAACCTAAATAAAATTCTTTGCATGGTTGGTTATTCTGATCGTTCATTTTTTTCCGGCCCAAAGTTGACTCCTGAAGAGAAACCTGCTATGGTTTGCCATTAATGGCGGCAAATTAACGGTAAAATTTTGAAGTGTATGTTAAATAAAATGATGAATATTTTGGTTTACTTTTCTTATAAAACCTGACTTTTTAAGGCTTTACCTCTTCTTTTTCTATCTGTTCTCCGGTTTTCCCATACCTTCTTTGCCTGCCCTGATAGTCAATTATTGCCTCATATAAATTCTCTTTTCTGAAATCTGGCCATCTGACGTTAGTAAAATAAAGTTCTGCATAGGCCAATTGATATAAAAGAAAATTACTGATCCTGTGTTCTCCACTGGTCCTGATCATGAGCTCAGGGTCTGGAAATCCGCCTGTTACAAGATTTTTTTGTAAGGTTTCCTGGGTAATTTGTTCCAATTTCAGGTCTCCTGACTCAACACTCCTGGCTATTTTTTTTACCGCATTTAAAATCTCCCATCTGCCACTGTAACTCAAAGCCATGATAAGATTAAGCCCGTTATTGTTTTTGGTAATCTCTAAAGCTTCGTTCAATTCTTTATTTACTGAATCAGGCAACTTGCTCAAATCTCCAATTACATGTAACCTGATATTGTTTTTGTTCAAGGTCTCTACTTCACTTCTTATAGTGCTAACGAGTAATTCCATCAATCCCACTACTTCATACTGAGGCCGGTCCCAATTTTCAGTTGAAAAAGCGTAAAGTGTCAGGTATTTTAATTCCAGTTCCGCACAGCCTTCCACAACGTTCCTTACACTTTCAACGCCATGATAGTGGCCATATAGACGGTCCTCACCTTTTTCTTTTGCCCAACGTCCATTTCCATCCATGATGATGGCAATATGCTGTGGCATTAATTTTTTATCAACCTTGTTTTTTAATTGGGACATCAGTAAAATCCTCTCTGTGAATTTGGCGGACAAAGTTAGGTAAAACGCTGTCGCTTTCAAGAAGCCATCAGGTAATAGTATATTTTAAAAAAATCCTGAAATTCAGCTCTAAGAATTCTTAATAGCCAACTTAATTAGCTGTCGGGCATTTATAGCTTTGCAGGTTGAAGGAAATATAAAATATTGTTGTTACGAACTGATCTTTTTGTTTGCTGACCCCTCTCTGACGACCATCCGTTCCAATAGGTTCTCCAAGCTCATAGGACCTGTCCTGCAATAAAAATGCTGGAGACGGACTTCCATCCGGTAATGGGGGAAAGATGGAAGGATCAACGTAGGTCTTACTAATATCATCAATATAGTCAGTACCTGTTACTCTGTGTATGATCTCAAACCCTATATTAAGTCTTTCATTAAGCGAATACTTTACGCCAGCTCCAAAAGGAATACTAAATGACATTGATTTATATGGTTTGCGATCCGGATATAAGCTATTACCCTGGCCTTCAGTATTTAAAGGACGAAGAAAATGTTTTTCGCCATTTAGCATTGCAAAAGGGTCGTAATTAAATACACCTACTCCAAATGAGACATAGGGAGTAAAATTATAACCTGGTTCGCCTGGCATAAACCGGAAAAAATTAAAATCTCCCTGCAGTGCTATTTCCCAAACATTGGAATTAAAGCTAAGATTCCGCACCTGCATTGTTGGATTCTTCTCATTATAAATATCAGAATAACCCAACTGAGCAAAACTGGCACCCGCTCTCAGGGCTATATAGTTCCCAAAATTTTTTCTGAAAAACGTAGTGGCTGCAAATTTTGGCCTGTTTAACCTGGCCCTGGTATTTAGATCTCCAAAATAATGACCTGAGCCAATACCAATACCAAATTCTCCTTCCTGAATTACAGCCTGGTTTTGTGCATCTGAAAATAAAGAAGAGACAAGAATGAGTATAAATATAACATTGGTTCGGAACATACTTGCAAAATAATAATTAAGACTGTTAAAACGAAAAAATAACCTCTCGGATTGCCCTTAAATTAATAAACCTTCTAAAATTCAAGTTAATTGATTCCACAAAACCCCATAATCTTAATTAATTCAAGTTGCTAGTTATTAAACGAGTTTATTAAAAGTAAACCCAAT
>CAZOOT010000006.1:0-58535 GCA_964581455.1 uncultured Chitinophaga sp.
ACGTAGCGCTCGCCCTCGTCCACCGTGATGGTCACAACATATTCATTGTTGGTTCATCTACACTGATAACCGGTAATGCTTCTGGTGTTTCTGCATCAGCAATTGTATCACCGATATTGAAATCTTCAATGCCCACGACAGCACAAAGATCACCTGCTACAACTTCATCTACCTTTTTCTTCCCCATTCCCTCAAAAACGTACAGCTCTTTTACTTTTGTTTTTTTAATGCTTCCATCAGCCTGCATCAAAACAACCTGCTGACCATCTTTCAAAACACCCCTGCTTACTTTACCCACCGCAATCCGGCCAAGGAATGAAGAGTAATCTAAAGAAGTTATCTGCATTTGTACCGGGCCTTCATTAACTTTTGGAGGCGGTACATGTTTTATTATACCATCCAATAACGGATTAATATTATCAATCTGCGAATTTGTATCATTGAACCATCCGTGTTTTCCGGAACCGTAGTAAGTTGGAAAATCCAGTTGGTCTTCCGTAGCATCCAGATTAAAGAACAGCTCAAAGATTGCATCATGCACTTCATCCGGCCTGCAATTCGGTTTATCTACTTTATTGATAATTACAATAGGTTTTAGATTTAATTGCAAAGCTTTTTGCAAAACAAATCTTGTTTGTGGCATTGGTCCTTCAAAGGCATCAACCAATAAACAAACCCCATCGGCCATTTTCAACACTCTTTCCACTTCACCACCAAAATCAGCGTGGCCCGGAGTATCGATCACATTAATCTTAACATCCTTGTAAACAACAGCAGCATTTTTTGAAAAAATTGTAATTCCTCTCTCCCTTTCCAGATCATTACTATCCATGATCAGTTCACCGGTTTCCTGGTTATCCCGAAACGTTTTTGTGGCATGTAATATCTTATCTACCAGTGTAGTTTTACCATGGTCAACGTGTGCAATGATTGCTATATTTCTTATTTCCATTTTTTCAGCTTATGGCTTTTAGCAGCTTGCTTTTTTATAAATAACCGATTGAGGTTAAAAGTTGAAAGCTCACAGCTAATAGCTGTTTTTTAACGAGCGGCAAAGGTACGCCAATTCAGCGGGGCAGTAAAGAAAACGGGAATGTATATTTTGTAGCCGGCAACATAGCCCTGATTAGGCCTAAGTTGTGACTTTGCAGGAGTTTTTCGGTCACTCATTTGTACTTTCTGTATTTCATTTCTGCTTTTTATAAAGCAAAAATATTGCATTGCCCTTCTGAATTATTTTTTTTTAGCTTTATCCAAAACCTGACTATGCGATTCTTAAAATGGCTCGGCTTTATTATCATCTTTTTAATCATTGTTTATTTTCTTGGCCCGAAGCCATCTTCTCCTAAACTAAGAATTAACCTTCCTGTTATACCCCAAAGTTCGTTTCAATTGGAAAAATTTATATCAACCGAGGAAGCAAAGCATCATATAAAGCCGGATAATGAAGCCAGGGTAGTCTGGATAAATGATTCTATAAAAGAAAAAACCGAATATGCTGTTGTGTACCTGCATGGTTTTTCTGCCAGCCAGGAAGAAGGCGATCCGGTACATGAAAATTTTGCAAAAAAATTTGGATGCAATTTATTTTTAGCCAGGTTAGCAGAACATGGTATAGACACGGTTAATGCAATGATAAATTTTACCGGAGAAAAATTATGGAACTCCGCAAAGCAGGCATTCGCTATCGGCAAACAAATTGGGAAGAAAGTAATTCTGATGTCAACATCCACAGGAGGAACGCTTGCATTAAAACTTGCAGCCACTTATCCTGAAATCGCAGGCCTTATTTTACTTTCCCCGAATATTGAGATCAATGACAAGAATGCATGGTTACTAAACAATCCATGGGGGCTGCAAATTGCCAGACTCGTAAAAGGAAGTTCATTTGTTTATTCATCAGACACTACTACAGTTTATAAAAAATACTGGTACCATGCATATAGAATGGAATCTGTAGTGCAGTTAGAAGAATTATTAGAGTCAACCATGAAGGCTACAGAATTTGAAAAGATCAAACAACCTGTTTTATTGCTATATTATTTTAAAGATGAAACAAACCAGGATCCGGTTGTTAAAGTTTCAGCCATGAAAAGAATGTTTGCCCAATTGGGTACTCCGGCAGAATTAAAAAAAGAAGTTGCTATTCCCGAAGCAGGCGTTCATGTAATAGGTTCTTATATTAAATCAAAAGACCTGGAAAGTGTAGAAAAGGAATGTGAGCGGTTTGGTATAGAAATTTTAAAGCTTTCTAAAACGAATTAATCGGGTATATTTTAAGTTGTTGCTAATCCAATTCTTCCTTGTGTCAAAATCTTAACACTGAAAGCCTCCACCAAAACTCTTTATCTCATATTATTTGTGTTAAAAAAGAGATAGTGCAACGAATTGAAATGCCCCCGATCCATCTGAAATCATTTCATTCCCTGTACTTTTCATATCTTTCTTGGCTCAAAATTACTTAATATGAAAAGATCAAAGATTGCAGGAATTGGCATGTATGTACCCGGGAATGTTTTTACAAATAATGATCTCAGGAAATATATGGACACTTCTGATGAGTGGATCCAGGAACGTACCGGCATAGAGGAAAGAAGATATGCAGACAGAACCGGAGAAACCACAACTACTATGGGAGTGGAAGCTGCTAAGATTGCAATTGAAAGAGCCGGCATTACCAAAGACGATATTGATTTTATAATTTTTGCTACCATTTGCCCGGATTATTATTTTCCTGGTTGTGGTGTTTTGTTGCAAAGAGCCATGCAGATGAAAGAGATCGGTGCACTGGATGTACGTAATCAATGCAGTGGTTTTGTCTATGCATTAAGTGTGGCCGATCAGTTTATTAAAACGGGTATGTATAAAAACATCCTGGTAGTGGCAAGTGAAAAGCATTCTTTTGGTCTTGATTTTAGCACAAGGGGTAGAAACATCTCAGTGATCTTTGGCGATGGGGCAGGTGCAGTTGTATTACAACCTACAGAAGATCCAAATCGCGGAATATTAAGTACCCATTTACACAGCGATGGTAATAATGCTGAAATACTTGCCATGTTTAATCCTGGTACTCATGCCAACCATTGGCTGGATGGCCAGAAGCTGGCTGATTTTGATGAGGCAGAAATCGGCGAAATGTTTATGAGCCATGATATGATCGATAAAGCCCAGAACTTTCCTACAATGGATGGGCCTTCTGTTTTCAAAGTAGCTGTTGTAAAATTCCCGGAGGTTATCCAGGAGTCACTTACAGCGAATAATGTTCAGACCAGTGATTTAAAACTTTTAATTCCGCACCAGGCTAATTTGCGTATCTCTCAATTTGTGCAAAAAAAATTAAAACTAAGTGACGACCAGGTATATAATAATATCCAGAAGTACGGAAACACAACAGCTGCATCAATTCCCATCGCTTTATGCGAAGCCTGGGAGCAGGGTAAGGTAAAAGAAGGAGATCTTGTTTGCCTTGCGGCATTCGGCAGCGGGTTTACCTGGGCCAGCGCCTTGATAAAATGGTAATAAGCAACTAATTTTATACGAACTTCGCCTACTCAGAAACGGCACAATGAAAAAGCTAATTCTTATTCAATTGATTTTTTTTATTTCAACTACTGTCATTGCGCAGAAGTATGATAGCTGGAAGATCTTTCATAACCGTAAAGAGGAAGCTGCCTATAATCTGAAAAAAGAATCAACCGATGAAAGAAAAGTTCTCCTGTTAAGCAGAAACCTGGAAGGCCCCGGTTTTTTTATTATTGAATATACGCCTGCTTCAGCCCAGGCTGATTGGGTCAGGACAATTGCTTTTTTTGATACATCAGGAAATCAAATAAAAGCTTTCAATAACACACTTTTTTTAAGATTACATAATACAGATATGGCACTAATGCTGGACAACCGTGGAATTGTTGAGGTTTATTCCTGGGCTGTACCAAAAGACCCGGCATTGGCTGCAACAGTGAAAGTAAAACGGGTATTGCTGTGTACGCTTTATATCCGTTAAATAATCATTGCTTTCATGTATGTAATTTAGAAATGTATTGAATTTAATTTCATCAAAAGCCTGTTGCATACATTAATTCCATCTGGTTAAATTCCCGGTACTTTGCACTATATGTCCCGTCATATCATTTTTATTATAAATCCCATATCGGGTACAAAAAGTAAAACAAACCTCCGGAATCTCATTGAAGTAAAGACAAAACAAAAACAAATTCCCTATACAATCTTTCCTTCCGTAGCCAGTGGTGATTATTCCTTTTTACATGAAATTATAAAAGACAAGAAGATTACGGATATTGTAATATGCGGCGGAGACGGTACAGTAAGTTCCGTTGTAGGCAGCCTGATAAAAGAAAAAGTAAATTTTGGTATCATTCCCTGTGGATCAGGTAATGGATTGGCTTTAGCTGCTAAAATTTCCAAAAAGCCTCAAAAGGCTCTTGAAATAATATTCGATGAACAACCTGTAGCCGTTGATGGTTTTTATGTCAATAATAAATTTGCCTGTATGCTGGCAGGACTTGGATTTGATGCAAAAGTGGCTCATGATTTTACAGATGAACCCAAAAGAGGATTACTAACCTATATCAAACTTTCGCTGAAGAATTTCTTTTCCATGAAGCCATATCCTTTTACAATACGGATGGATGAAACAAGCATTGAAACAGATGCATACTTTATCAGTGTTGCCAATAGCAATCAGTTTGGAAATAATTTTACCATTGCACCAAAAGCCAGTCTTTCAGACGGGTTGCTGGATGTGGTGATCGTTACTGCTCAGAACAAAGTGAGTTTTATATTACAAACTTTAAAACAACTGGCCGGATGGAATCAACTTGAAGCCTCTTCTTTCATTAAGGGCAAAAAAGGAGTGATTTATTTCCAAACTAAAAATCTGCAGATTATTAATCATTCTTTGGCCCCTTTGCATATTGATGGAGAACCCGTTGAAACACCGGAAAAGATAAAAATAGAAGTTTGGGGAAAATGTTTTCGTCTTATTCAGCCGGTTTAATGTTTACCGAATCTTTATAATTTAACAGCTTAACTAATTTATCAAAACTCTCAAGATTATAATGTATGTCAGAAGAGTTCATGATGTTATTTTTTTCCCGTTGTGTTAAATGAAAATTCAATGCAGCTTTGTCTTCCTGTTTTTCCGATGCATATTGAAAAATTATCTTATGAATGTCATGATCTCCGTGACGGGAATAATAACTGAACATATCATTTTGAAAAAAATCCATCATTTTAAACCAGTTGTGTTGCAACAATAAAAATGGTTTAGTGATATGATCACCGATATTTTCAGTTACATAAGGAATTTCCCAGCCACCGGCAGGCCTGTCCCTGATCTGTACGATCAGAACGGCACGGGTGTTTTGCTTTATCCAGTCATCAAAAAATTCCAGAAACCGCAATGATGTTTCCTGACCATAATTATCTCTGAGTCCCGCATCCATTACATCAATAACAGGGTTTGACGGCAACCATACATTGGGTAATACTACCGGAAATGTTGCATTCATTCTTAAGGCCGATAGAATTTTGAGATTTAACGGATCCTGTTTTTCAAAAAAACTTGTAAAGTCAATAACATCAGGATCTGCATCCGGAATTCCTGAACTATCAAATTTGCTTTTCATCATAAACCTTACAGGTTGTGTGCTGATGAGTATTTTTCTGCCATCCCTTGAAATAACTGAATTATAAAAAGCCAATGGAATTGTAGCATTACTTTCTTCGGTTTTGTAATCTTTCAAATGTTTATTTAAAGCCCCGTTTGTATTTTCATTCAGCTTCGATTCAAATGCATAGGCACGGTCTTTTATATAAACATATGGCCCCACTTTAAACTGCGTAGCCGGCGAGATAAGATCCCTGGTAACAAAAGAAGAAAACAAAGGATTGAGAAGGTCACCGGCTATATCATCAAGATATTTTTTATCCTGCAACCTCAGGTTCTTTCCTTTCTCTCTTTGCAGGTATAATTCCCTGAAATAGGAAGCACCTATCATGCCTCCTGAAGCCCCTGTAATCAGAAACGTATTATTCATGAACTCGCCATGGGTTATGCTGTCTAATCTTTGTAAAACATTCATGGTAAATGTAGCGCTGCGATGACCACCACCACTAGTACTCATTACTACCAATATAGGCTTCTCTACTTTTTGTTTCTTTTTCCAATTCTCCAGCACCCCGATCATATTCAGGCTATCAGAACTGATGTTTTCTGCAGAAGCAATTGCAATCAAATTTTCCCTTGTATAAGCAGGACGTTCAATTTTATTGGTATAATTTATCCCATATGCTTTGTTCCTTGGATCAATCCAATTCCGTTGATAAAAAAAATTAAGAACAAGAATCAACCCGACCAGATAGGGTATGCTCCAACTTTGAAGAAAATAAGTAAAAGCTCCTGACACACCTATCAACACAGCAAAGAAGAGAGTGATACTGGCTGCAGCGGGTATCTGAAAGGATGCAGAATCCTGTAAAAATCCAATAGCGATCAAAAAAAGGAAGGCTGCGAAAACGGATAGCACGGCTGCAAAGTGATGTTGTTTGAAAATATTCTCAATAAAATCCCTGGTATAATGTGAAACATCTCTTGCTTTTCTTACCGTTATTGGTGTATCCATGTACCATTCTACTTTTATGATCTTTGATTCGCTGGGTGGATGCTCTCCCGGCTTCAGATGTGTGATATAGCCTTTCGGATCGTTGATCACCGGCATCATTTTACGGAAAATTGAACGGTCTGCCCGGAAAAAATAAATAAATGATATGAATAAGATCAGGATCAGGCCGGTTAAAAAACCGCCTGCCAGCATTAAGAATTCATATGTAGAAATAAGTTCTTTATACCTGATAAACTGCCAGGCTTTGAAAAAATAAAACAGCAGGAACAATAGAGGTATCACAAAATTGTTGATACAAAACCTTAAAAAAGGATTTGTAGTTGCTGCCAGAAATTTAAAATGCCTGCTGAAAAGAATAAAACAGGTAATATTCCAACTCATGATAAACATGCCTACTGAGATTCCGACAATGCCTGCGCCTATTGCATTTACACTGCCGAGGTATTCCGGAGCCAGGTAAAGAGAATAGGCCCCAAAAGTATTCATAAATGTTCCCTGCACTACACCAAAAAGTACCAGCCAGAATACGAGTAATACCTGGTATTTTCTGAAATGCAGAAATAACAGTTGAACAGGAAAAGAAAAAACAAATCCGCGGAGCCAGGCTTTCATAAGTAAAGGAGAAGCCCATTTAAATGCTTCTGACTTAAAAATACTATTTAACCGTCTTATATCATCATGGATTTACTTACTTTTTAACAGATAAGCCATCCATACAAGCGATAACAAAAACAACATTGCTGATAACTGATGTAATTGCGCCATCCATTCAAATATTCCCCAATGATTAGGTATTATTTTAATACTGGTAAGCACAGAAAAAATTCCAAGTGCCAGTTGAAGTATAATAAATATTAAAGGCAGCCATCTGGTTTTAATAAATAAAGAACCTGTTTTTATTTTATAAGCACTCCAGGTCCAGCGTAAAGTAAAGATCAACAACAGGTATGCAAGCATACGATGTATAAAATGAATACTGATCTTATTTTCTATTAAATTAATCAAGCCCCCCGGCGACCGGAACATATACTCGGGAATGAACGAGTCATTGATATCCGGCCAGGTTGGTGCAGCAGTTGCGGCTTTGTGTCCTGCCATCAATCCTCCATAGATCAATTGTACAATCAATACGCCAATGATCCACCATGTAAATTTTTTTAATGGCCGATTGATAATTTTTTGCTCTTTGGGGACCAACAATTGCAATGCAAACCAAAAGGTATAACAAAGCAAACCCATTGCAAAAATAAAATGCAATGCAAGCCTTGTTGGTTTTACATAAATAGCATCTCCATCCAACCCGCTTGCTACCATGATCCAGCCTACGGCCCCTTGCAATGCCCCTAAAAGAAAAAGAATGATAAGTGGCCGTACCATGTCTGACCTGAATCTTTTTTGCAACATAAAAACAAGGAAAGGGATTGCAAATACAATACCCATCAGCCTGGCCCAAAAACGATGAAACCATTCCCAGAAAAAAATAAATTTGAAATCTTTTAATGTAAAATCAAAATTTAAATACTGGAACTGCGGTGTTCGTTTATATTTTTCAAATGCTGATATCCAGTCTTGCTGGTTTAATGGCGGCAAAGTGCCTGTAACCACATTCCATTCTGTAATAGATAATCCAGAACCGGTAAGTCTTGTTATCCCTCCCAAAAGTATTTGGATAATGATCATACCGACACCGATCAGCAGCCAGATGGCAACAGGCCTTGATGATGGTTGAAGATTATTTTTTATCATTGCGGGGCAAAGTTAAGATCAGCAACCTACTGTAACCAATATTTGTTGACGGAAACAAATGACTTTAAAAAGATATGCTGAAAGCTTTTTACCAGGAAGAAATGATTGAAGCCGGTTGTGATGAAGCGGGAAGAGGATGCTTTGCCGGACCGGTTTTTGCTGCTGCGGTTGTTTTGCCAAAAGATTTTTATCATCCTTTACTGAATGATTCAAAACAATTGAGTGAAAACAACAGAAATGAATTGCGGCCAATAATTGAAAAAGAAGCTATCAGTTTTGCTGTTTCCAGTGTCAACCATTTAATGATCGACAAAACCAATATCCTGAAAGCTTCTATCAGGTCAATGCATTTATCAATTGCAAAACTTTCATTACAACCAGGTTTACTTTTAATAGACGGAAACCGATTTACCAAATACAAAAGTATCCCTCATAGGTGTATAGTAAAAGGTGATTCCATTTATGCGTCCATTGCAGCTGCAAGTATCCTGGCAAAAACTTATCGGGACGAACTGATGCTGAAACTGCACAAAGAATTTCCTCAGTATAAATGGAACAGCAATAAGGGTTATGGAACTGCCGAACACAGAAAGGCAATAGAAGAATTTGGTCTTTGTATCTATCACCGTAAAAGTTTTAAGCTATTACCACAGGATTCTGCTATGTTTTGAAGAAGCAGGGAATTGGTAAAAGTTTAGCTGATCGTCCAAACTTCATTTCCCCGAAGCAATTTATCCAGGTCAGCAGGCTTTTTAGCTTTTAAGTCATCAATCTGAATCTGCATCATATCTTCATAACAGGTACGATCAGTTTGATAAATAACCCCAAATGCTCTTGGAAGATGTCCTTCTGTTTTTGGATTATCAAAAATGCGGGTTAGAATCTGTGCTTTATAAATATCTTTTTCATCGTGTATCCAAAGATCATCTGCACTGTGTCCGTCTGCAAGATTTACAGCAACAGGAGTAAAGCCATCAAGTTTAATTCCTTTTTCATTGTTTGCTCCAAAAATCAATGGCTTGCCTTGTTCAAGAAATAATGTTTCTGCAGCTTTTGAGCTTTTATCTGTAAATGCTTCAAATGCCCCGTCATTAAAAATATTACAGTTCTGATAGATCTCGAGGAAAGAAGCTCCTTTGTGCCCGTTGGCCCTAATCAGCATAGCCTGCAAATGTTTTGGATCACGGTCCATGGTTCTTGCTACAAAGGTGGCATCAGCTCCCAATGCAAGTGCTAAGGGGTTAAAAGGATGATCAATACTTCCATAAGGAGTAGACTTGGTAACCTTATTTTCCTCAGAAGTAGGAGAATATTGTCCCTTGGTTAAACCATAGATCTGGTTATTGAACAATAAAATGTTTACATTAAAATTTCTTCTTAATAAATGAATGGTGTGATTTCCCCCGATACTAAGGCTATCGCCATCTCCTGTAACGATCCAAACGCTTAGTTCGGGCCTGGAGGCTTTTAATCCACTGGCTATTGCCGTGGCCCTGCCATGAATGGAGTGCATGCCATAGGTATTCATATAATATGGAAAGCGGCTGCTGCATCCGATCCCGGAAATGATTACTATGTTTTCTCTGGGAATGCCCAGTGTTGGCATTACTTTTTGCACTTGTGCCAGAATGGAATAATCTCCGCATCCCGGACACCAGCGTACTTCCTGGTCTGTTATAAAATCCTTTGCTGTTAGGGCAGGGACCGTTGTAGGTTCACTCATAAATAATAATTGATTGCAAATTTACAAACGTAGAATGAATGTTCAATGATCAATGTTCAATTTTCAACGCTCATGACCTGGATTGCCAATCGTTGTAAATTAAGCAATGAACATTGATTATTGAGCATTTTTCTCCAACTCCTCCCAATACTCCGCGGCCCTTCTGGTATGTGGTATCACAATGGTTCCTCCCACAATATTTGCTACTGCAAAAATTTCATACACCTGTTCGGTTGTGATTCCCAGATCGTGGCTTTTGCCCAGGTGATATTTGATGCAATCATCGCATCTTAAAACCATACTGGCAACCAGCCCCAGCATTTCTTTTGTTTTTTTGTCCAGGGCACCATCCTCATAAGTATTGGTGTCAAGGTTCCAGAGTCTTTTCATCACCAGGTTATTCTTACTTAATATTACTTCATTCATCCGGCTGCGGTAATCATTAAATTCATTAACTAAAGCTGACATATAAAATATTTTAGGCATAAAGTTACCAGTAATGTATTTAGCGTATTTCCCGATTCAGTAATTTCAGTGTACAAATAAATTTCATGAGAAATAAATTCATCGTCATGTTGGTGCTTGTCACTATTATTTTTATTGGTATGTCAGCAATAAAACCTGAAAAATTATCTCATGAAAACCTGAAAGTGTTGCCAAAAGATATCAGTAATAAAGATCTTGATTCTGTTATGGCCGGATTTGAAAGAAGCCTGGGAGTAGGGTGTGATTTTTGTCATGCCAAGAGTAAGACGAATCCATCAGAACTTGATTTTGCAAGCGATGATAAGCCGGAAAAAGAAATAACCAGGAAAATGATGAAGATGACCGAAATGATCAATAAAGAGTTTTTTGATTACACTATATTATATAAAGCTGATGAATTATTGGCTGTGTCCTGTACTACCTGTCATGATGGTTATGCAAGGCCTGATCAAAAGGGGAAAAAGTAATTTCTGTTATTTTCACTATCAATTAATCTAGCATATAAGCCAAGTACAACTACGAAGCCTCAAAGCACTTTTGCTCGATTTTGCTATATATCAACCTATTATTACACTACTGCTTTTTTAAATGCGTTTATAAATTTGAACCTGGTATATGATAACGATTATACCATTCCTATAAAAACCATTAGTCTATGAATCTAAACTCTACCCTGGGAATTCTATCCACCCTTGCACTGTTTACACCGGTGTTTGTTATTCTAGCCTTCAGGCTTATCCGTTATAAATACTATATGGCCCTGTTTGCTTATTGCCTTTTAGCATTCACTTATAATTTAATGACCGAAGACATGATCGTTCTGTCAAAAGGTTTTATTAAAAATTTTAGCATTATTGTCAATTTGCTGGATGTTCCATTGATGCTATTATTTATTATGCTGTTCAGTGTGAAAGTTGTTCAAACAAAAAAAATGAAAATATTTCTAGTTGCCTTTATCTGTTTTGAGATTATTGTGGTTGCCATTAAAGGAATCAGTATTCCTGCTGTTACGATTATCATGGGGCCGGGTCTTGCACTTGTTTTCGGATATTCACTTTATTTCTTTGTACAAACAGTTAAAAAAAGTTTTATTCATACTAAATCAATCAGCAAAGCTTTTATGGCTTCTTCCATCTGCTTTGCCTATGGCTGTTTTATTTTCATTTATCTCATGCATTATGTATTTGCAGTAGAGGATGTTTCAAATATTTTCGTGATATACTTTATAATCACAATTATTTACGGTTCGCTGTTAACTGTTGGTCTTGTCATAGAAAGTAAAAGAATGCGTAAGCTTGAAGAATTAATAATCACCAGGAAAGAGTTACAATCATTTTTTGCAGACGAAAAAAAACCGGCTGTTCCTAAAGAAACAACCGGTCAGTTAAAATTCAATTAAGTTTATCAGAAACAATATTTGCCTTCGGCAATCATTTTATCAGCGATCCTTCTTCTGGCATCCTTGCTGTTAAATGGTTCTGCCTTTGTAAATCTTTTCAGGCCCATCAGGATCATTTTTTGTTCATCCCCGTCTGCAAAGGAATTAATGGCATCCTTTCCGCTTTTATTTACACGGTCAGCAGCGTCATAAAGATAAGTTTGCATGATGTCTATATAATGACCACAGGCAGCTTCTCCTTTCTGATCCACCATTTTTATTATCCTTAATAAAACACTTTCGGCATTAAATGTTTCAATAGCCATATCAGCAATATTCATCAGTACTTCCTGCTCCGTATCAATTTTCGTCATCAGCTTTTGCACCGCAGCACCCGAAGTCATCAATATGGCTTTTTTCAAATTGGCTACCAGCTTTTTTTCCCTGGTAAATAATCCTTCCTCTTCTGCAGCAAAATCAGGTATACTCATCAATTCTTTCTGCACTGCCATTGCTGGCCCCATCAGGTCTAATCTTCCCTGCATGGCTCTTTTTAAAGTCATATCCAGTGTAAGCAACCTGTTGATCTCGTTAGTTCCCTCGTAAATCCTGTTGATACGGCTATCCCTGTATGCCCTTGAAATATTATACTCAGCACTGAACCCGTTTCCTCCGTGTACCTGAACACCTTCGTCCACTACATAATCCAATACTTCACTGCCATAAACTTTCAGAATTGCACATTCAATTGCATACTCTTCAGCAGCCCCCAACATTGCATCGTTGAATGGATTTCCGGCTGCTAATAATTCCTGTTCTTTTAAATCGATCCAGTTAGAAGTCCGGTATATAGCACTTTCACAGACAAAAATTCTGATGGCCATTTCCGCCAGCTTATGTTTAATTGCTCCGAAATTTGCTATTGGCTGTTTGAACTGTTCCCTTGTTTTTGCATACGACACAGTTTCCGTAGTTGCTCTTTTAGCTCCTCCATTAGCAGCCGCTGCTAACTTCAACCTGCCAATATTAAGTATGTTAAAAGCAATCTTGTGTCCCTTTCCAATTTCACCAAGTAAATTTTCTACCGGTACTTTGCAATCCTGAAAATATAATTGCACAGTTGATGAACCTTTAATTCCCATCTTGTGTTCTTCAGGTCCTTGTGTAAATCCTTCAGTTCCTCTTTCAATAATAAAAGCTGTGAACTTATCTCCGTCAATTTTTGCAAATACGGTATAAACATCTGCAAAACCCCCGTTGGTTATCCAGCATTTTTGTCCATTTATCAGGTAATGCTTTTTATCATCACTTAGTTTTGCATTAGTCTTGGCGCTTAATGCATCACTGCCGCTGTTGGGTTCAGTTAATCCGTAAGCCCCTGCCCACTCTCCGCTGATGAGTTTTGGAATAAATTTTTTCTTTTGTTCCGGAGTTCCGAAGTAAAGAATCGGTAAGGTTCCAATCCCTGTATGAGCAGCTACCGCTACAGAAAAAGAGTGTCCGGCGCCCAAATATTCGTTTACTATAGTGGATGTAACAAAATCCTTACCCAATCCGCCAAACTCTTCAGGAAATGAAGTTGCCAGCAGCCCTTGTTCTCCGGCTTTTGTCAAGAGACCCTTCATTAATCCTGGTTCAAGATTGTCTATGCGATCAAGATTGGGATATACTTCTTTATCCAGGAACTGATCACACATATCCCGAACCATCAGTTGTTCCTCCAGAAAATTTTCCGGAACAAATGTTTCAAAAGCTGATGATTCTTTCACCAGCCATTCGCCACCTTTAAGTGTTGTTGTTTTTTTTACTTCGGTGCTCATACAATATAATTTAATGTCCTGCCAACCTCCCTAAAAGGAGATTTTTGAAAATGGTTTAATAATTAATTTAATAACCTGGTGTTCTCAATATCTTAAAACCCCATGTCTTTCCTTAATGGAAAAATTAACCAAATGCATTCCTTTTGGAACAGGGTCTTTATTTCAAATTATCATATACTATCTGCAGTACTTCTTTACACATTTCAATTTTTTCTGCCGGCACTCCTTCCAATGCTTCATTCAATGTTTCTTCAGCTAATAACATGGTTTGTTCCTGAAGTTTCAATGCTTGTTTGGTTAAATATATTTTATTGATCCGCCTGTCATTTTCAGAAGCAACTCTTTTAACCAGGCTTAATTTTTCAAGATTGTCAACCAATCGGGTAATACTGGGTTTGTCACGAAATGTACCGTTACACAATTCCTGCTGGCTCTTTCCATCTTCTTTCCATAAATGATAAAGTACACTCCATTGTTCAATAGTGAGATTCAATCCCGCATCGTTCAGTTTTTTTTGTAACCTGCGTGCAATAGCTGTAGAAGCCTTACCTGTGATAAAACTGTATAATTCTCCTTTCTTAAAATGGTTGTTTGACATATAGTTGTTTATACAACTATTCAAAGTTAGAGATATCTCTCAACCCAGCAAATAAATTTGATAGATTTTTTAAGATCGGGATCTGCGCATTTGAGCCATCTTGTTCAACGACCTGCTTTGTTTAGATTTGTTAATCCTGAAATGATCCTCCTTATAGTTTCAATAGCGCTTTTAATAATGTATAGCATTCTGATGCTATACTACCGGGCTGGTTGGCAGCAGGTTCCGGTATTTGTAGCGGAAGGCTTTTCTCCGGAAATAAAGATCTCAATCATTATACCTGCAAGAAATGAAGAGGAAAATATCGGAGCACTTTTAGAATCTATCCGTGAACAGACATACCCCGGCCATCTTTATGATGTAATAGTAGTGGATGATCATTCCGAAGACAAAACTGCAGAGATTGTAAAAAAATTTCCTTTTGCAAAATTAATTCAGCCAAAATTTGAGAATATTAATTCATATAAAAAGAAAGCCATTGAATCGGGTATTGCCGTAGCTGCCGGTGAGTTGATTGTTACTACAGATGCAGATTGTGAAGTACCTCCCAATTGGTTAAAAACTATTGCTGCATTCAAAGTAGAAAAAAAAGCTGTTTTTATTGCCGCCCCTGTCCTAATTGAAAACAATAGAAGCCTGCTGCAAATTTTTCAAACCCTGGATTTTCTTGTTTTACAGGGAATCACCGCTGCTGCTGTTCATGCTAAAACACATAATATGTGCAATGGTGCCAATCTTGCTTATGAGAGGAATGCATTTTTAAAAGCTGATGGATTTAGCGGTATAGATACTATTGCCTCAGGCGATGATATGTTGCTGATGGATAAAATTGCAAGCCTTTATCCTGATAAATACTTTTACCTGCTTTCCAGAGAAGCAATTGTTACAACAAATGCAGCAAAGTCCTGGAAAGATTTTTTCAGTCAGCGAATCAGGTGGGCCAGTAAGGCGACGCATTATAAAGATTTAAAAATTTTTAGTGCTTTACTACTGGTTTATTGTTTTAATCTGCTTTTTTTAATTCTATTGGTTATTGGTTTTCTGGAACCTGGTTTTTGGATTGTACTTGCTGCATCACTTGGTATAAAAACAATTATTGAATTACTCTTTATTTATCCTGTGGCTAAATTTTATAATAAAACCAAACTACTGAACTATTTTATATTTTTTCAACCACTGCATATTCTATATACAATAATTGCAGGATGGCTTGGCCTATTCAGCCATTTCGAATGGAAAGGAAGGAAAGTAAAATAACTTATGGCTTTCTTGAATAACGATAAGTACCTGACCAGGTATTGGTGGGTTTTGAAACAGAAGTTACAGTAACAGTGGTTAAACAAATAACATTGGTTGGCGTACCGGTAATTGAAATATTTGTATTTGCGTTACTTGTATTCGTTGTAGAATTAAAAAAAGCTGCGGCTCCTGAGCCATCATCTTTTTTTGCAGAAACTGCAATCGTTACACCTTGTGCCGGCATAGTGGATGTAATGGCTATTGTAAGCGGAAAATCAACCTGTGGTGCCGCGGGCTGTACAGAGTTTACCGGAGGAGTAAGTGTAACAACAAGATTTGCTTCAGTTGGTGGTGGCGGAGGTGGCGGTGTTGTTGATGATTTTTTTTTGCAACCCCCCGCAATTACAGACAATAGGATAAGGACTGTAAAAACACTGACCAATGACTTTCTCATGTCGGAATATTTGATTGAAATTGAAGATAAGACTATTTCAATAATTGTAAATTGGGAAATCAACTGTTCAGGAAATTTTTATATTCCTGCAAAAACTTTCCTCCAGGGAAATAAATGTTTCTGTTCTTTCAATACCCTTGATTTTCTGTAGCTGATCATGAAGAACGAATCTAAGCTCATTGATATCCTTACAAACGATCTCTGCAAACATGCTATAGTTACCTGTTGTATAACTTAACCGGACTATCTCCGGTATTTTTTGCAATTCTTTTGCCACTGAATCATACATAGAACTTTCCTTCAGATAAATGCCTATGAAAGAAATGACATCGTATCCAAGCATTTTCACATCCATATCCAGTCGGGTACCTTTTACAATACCCGCATCCTGAAGTTTTTTTATTCTTACATGTATCGTGCCGGCTGAAACAAAAAGTTTCTTGCCCAATTCTGCATAAGAAATGGCTGCATCATTCATCATTTGCTGAATGATCTGCAGGTCTAATTTGTCAAGGTTTAATTTAGTTGCCATTTGCATATCTGATTTTAGACAAATTTCAATTCATCACAATAATATTAACTATTTTCTAAACTTTTAAAATAAACATTGAATATTTTGGAACAATTACAGACATGACCTTATTTTTGTTCCATCAAGCTCTTATAAAGGTTGAATACACTGTGGGGTGATGAAATGGCGTAAGCCCGGCAGACATGCCCTCTCGTCTCGGGGGTGGAGAGTACAGGATAAACGAAAAGTAGAGCCGACGTTACCAATGGTAAGGCCGACCAGGGTTGACCACTAATCTTTGCTTTTTGGCTAACTGCTCCGTGGAGGTTCGAACCCTCCCCCTACAGCATAACTACTCCGTGCCCCGATATCAATCGGGGCCCCTACAGCATAACTGCTCCGTGCCCCGATCTCGATCGGCGCCACAATAACAATAACTAATTTTACCTCATTTGATAGGGGTTAATACAGTTTGAAACTTCTCATTTGATTTTGTTTTGATCCCCTGATTTTTATCAGGGGATTTTTTGTTTTAATGAAAGATCATAAAAACAGCACAATCCTTTTGAACTTTTTGTTTCAATTACCTTTGCTGCCCATGGGTCAGAAAAAATTAATTCGTTTTGCTGAATTGAAAACCTTTAAAAATGTTCTTCAATACCCCGAAGACATGAGAGGCAAGTGGAAGGATCATTTTCTAAACAGTAATCCAATCACACTTGAACTGGCATGCGGAAAAGGAGAATATACAGTCGGGCTGGCGGCACTTTATCCCGATCGAAATTTTATAGGCATTGATCTGAAAGGAAACCGTCTTTGGGTAGGTGCAAAAAAATCTATTCAACAGGAAATTACCAATACAGCTTTTCTGCGGATTCAAATTGATAAAATTGCTGACTATTTTTTACCCGGAGAAGTAAAAGAAATCTGGATCACTTTTCCTGATCCCCAACTCAGAACGGGAAAGGCAAAAAAAAGATTGACACATCCTAAGTTTTTACGCCTTTACAAACAAATACTAGAACCAGGCGGAATGATTCACTTAAAAACTGATAGTCCTGCCTTATATAATTTTACAAAACTGGTTATTGAAAAATATGGCTGTGTTCTGACAGAGGACCTGAATGATGTTTACAGTAATCCTCAAATTTCTGAAGAGCTTAAAATAAAAACCCATTACGAGTCCTTAGATATAGCCGGAAGCAACAAGGTCCATTATATAAAATTTTCATTGCCCGGAATTTTTCCGGAAAAAGAAGCAGACAAAGCATTGAAACAATATTTAAAAGAATATGAATCAAAATGATCTCAGAGAGGGAATTCATTATTACTTTAACGAAGAGGGACTTATGGTATTCACTAAACAATATCATCTTGAAAAAGGATTTTGTTGTGGAATGGGATGTTTGCACTGTCCATATAACTATGAAAAGGTGTCAAAGTTAACCCCCGTAACCCCTAAAGAAGGCTTTGAAGAAACCGAATAATAATTATTTAACTTCATCTCATGCCATTAGTTAAAAAAACAACAGTCAAATTAAAATCAGTAAAACCATCCGGTAAAAAAGAAGAAAGTTTTTTCGAACTGGTGTATGAAGTTGCAAGACAGATACCCAAAGGAAGAGTTACCTCTTATGGGGCGATTGCTGCATGTCTTGGCACCAAATCTTCAGCAAGAATGGTAGGCTGGGCCATGAATGGCGCTGGCAGGGTTTTTCCAAAAGTGCCTGCACACCGTGTTGTAAACCGTTTAGGCATTCTTAGTGGCAAACATCATTTCTCTCCACCAGGGAAAATGGAAAAATTATTAAAAAAAGAAGGCATTAAAGTGAAGAATGATACGGTAATTGATTTTAAAAAAATATTCTGGGACCCGGTGGAAGAATGGAGTCTTTAAGTATAATAAGGACTGATCATAAAATAAACTATTACTCCTGTAACAGCTACATAAAACCAGATCGGCCAGGTGATCCTTGCAAGCTTTTTATGTTTTGGCCACTCCCCAATCAAAGCCCTGTAAGCTGTAAATAAAATAAAAGGAAGAATGATGCCTGCCAAAACGATATGTGTTCCTAAAATAAAAAAGTAAACAGTACGAATTGTGCCTTCGCCACCAAACTTAGTTTCACCTGTAAATAAATGATGGCAGATATAACTGATAAGAAATAAACATGAAAGCCCCATGGCTGAAAGCATAATTCGTTTATGCAATATTTGTTTCTTGTTTTTTATCGCAATTAATCCTGCTACTAGCAACAAAGAAACTATTGAGTTGATTGTTGCATTCAGCTTCGCAAAAAGATGCTCGTCAAAACCCAGCTCAACATCCAGTTTTATCCTGCTTAGGAAAGTAATTGCTGTAAAAATGATAAAAGAAACAGCAATAATAAAATTCCTTGCCCTTGTATCATTCTTTCTCCATTCAGCTTTTAACATAAATTATTTTTTTCTTTTCCATCTCAAGGCAGTTAAGAATAAACCCAACCCCAGGATTGTCAATAAAAATATGATCGCTATTAATTCCAGCTTTCCTTCAAAAAAACTTCTGTCCTTTTTGTTTTTTTCCAAAGAAAGCAAAACAATGTCTTCTGATAATTTTAGAATGGAAGCCGAATCCAGGCCACGGTAATAACCACGGATCACCCGGTCCTTATCTATTAATACAAAACGGTCGGTATGTATAAAAGAAGTATCCACTCCAAGTCCATCTACCAACCCTAATTTCATTTCATTTATACACAGGTCATAAATCTCTTTTTTGTCACCTGTCAGCAACCACCAATTCACGGGATTAATCTGAAAACGATCGGCCCATTTTTTTAAAGCTGCCACAGAGTCCCTTTCCGGATCTATACTAAATGAAAGAAATTGAACATAGTCAGCAGTCAGGTCTCCCACTTTCTGGGATTTTTTCAATCCATCCTGCAATCTTTTCATGTTCATGGTTAGCGAAGGGCAAATAGTGGGGCAATGAGTAAAGAAAAAATCTGCTACAATAATTTTACCCAAAGAGTCTTTCATCATATCCTTCCAGCCTACTTTTTCTCCCAACTGATTCGTCAAAGAAATTTCAGGAAGTTGATGCCATACTGTGTCTGTGATTATCTTACCATTTTCTTTTTTGGTAACAACAGAGTCGGCATAAAATCTGGGTGGAAGCACAACAGCAGTTTTGCTGAGTTTTTTTACAAGAAAATATGCTCCCAGGGGAACGATCAGGGCAAGTATCAATGCATATAGCGCCGTCTTATTCACAGGTTTCTTTTTAACAAAAAACCATCCGCCAGCCGGCAGATGGTTTCGGTATACAAAAATTTAAGTTTTATTAATTAATGTCCGCCGGCATTCTTATCTATAATTGATCTTTCCTCAAAATGCTTGTCAAAAGTATTACGCAAATTTTTATAGGAATTCCCTTCATATAAAAATGCACCAATGAACCAGATAAAAAGCATCAGGGGGACAACAATGGTCATTGTCATATTCCTTATCTCATCACCCAGGTGCATAAAGATTGAGACGATATAAAATGCTTTTGCCAGTGAAAGGATCACAATTGCTCCTTTAATTCCCAATACTAATCCATGGCTATAGCCCGGATCTTTATGAATTAAATAAATACCAAATCCCATTCCCAACTCAACGATCGTAATAACAAGCAGTAACCAAAACGTTCTCCAGATCCGTTTTACATTTTCCGGGCCCGGTACGTCATGATGAAAAGTTATTTCTGATCCTGTATCCTGATGTTCCATATTCCTACTATTTTCTTGATTGAAAAATCTGTTATTAATTTTTTTAAATAAGATAAAAACACAAGAAAACAAATACCCAAACAAGGTCTACAAAGTGCCAGTATAACCCTGTCTTTTCAATCATCAGGTAATGCCCTCTTTTGTCAAACTCACCCCGCATAGCCATAATCAGCATAATGATATTGATGATGACTCCGGAAAATACATGGAATCCATGGAACCCTGTAATGCCATAAAAGTATCCCCCGAAGGCAATCGGGCCTTTTTCCCTTACATGCATCTCAGCAATGTTTAGCATGCCTGTGAGTTTTTCATGAGACATACCGGCCAGTTGCTGATGTGTCATATCCGGATGATGTTCGTGAACAAGACTAATTAGCGTTTCAGTCGGAGTGTTTTTTAAAGCATCTGCTACTGCAGAACTTTCAACTAGATTACCCCATGGATTTCCTCCCATCGTTTGCCCGATCATTTCAATTTTTCCATCAGCAAGTACTGCATGTGTACCTGTAATCAGGTGATGCCATTCCCAGGCCTGGCATAATAAAAACAGAATACCACCTATAATCGTCCAGAACATCCATTTGACAACTCCATTCTTATTACCCCGGTGACCTTCATGCACTGCCAATACCATGGTAACAGAACTCATGATCAGGATAAACGTCATCACACTCACAAATGCCAATGGAAGGTTGGCGTGTCCGGCACCGGGAAATGCATTAAATACCACGTTGGGATCCGGCCAGAAGTTTTGAGAAAAACGAATGGTGCCATAAGAGATCAAAAATGCACCAAACGTGAAAGCATCACTCATCAGGAAATACCACATCATCAGTTTTCCGTATTCCATATTAAATGGACTCTTACCTCCGCTCCACCATTTGGTTTGCTCCGTTGTTGCTGTTGAAGACATATTTATTTATTTAAAGCCTATCCCTCTTATCCCTTTCCAAAGGAAAGGGGGGCCCGGATATAGTATAAAATTTAACAATAATAATTAAGCATTTCAGCTTGATTAATTCTTTTCATCTATTAACATATTTCAACATTCTGGTCTTGTGTATTAGCAAGCCCTCCCTTTGGGAGGGTTTGGGTAGGCTTTTATCCTATCCAAAGAAAAAATACCAATAGATATATCCAAAGTATATCTACAAAATGCCAATAGGTTGCTACCACTTCGATCCCAATACTGCTGTATGTTTTTGTTTTTCCGAAATAGGCTTTAAAAAACATAACCAGTAAAGTAATCACACCTCCCAATACATGCAATGCATGTAAACCAAAAATCACATATAAAAACTGTCCTGCCCCGGCTACCCCTTTAAATTGTATACCACTGTTCCATAGTTGCTGAAATCCCATACTTTGTAAAATCACAAATGCGGCACCTAACACTACGGTAATCGCCATTAACCGGCGATAACGATTCATTTCCCTTTGTTTAAAAGATCTTAACGCCATCTGTATAGTAAGGCTACTCAGTAAAATTGCAATGGTTGAGTACCAAAATACATTCGGTGTCACAATTTCCTGCCAGGCCGCTTGCTGACTTTTTACAATATAGGCACTGGTCAATCCGGCAAACATCATAATGATGCTGCCGATAGCGATCCACATGGTAAACTTATGCGGATGAATTTTTTTTTGCTGCTCTCCTTTATTCACAATTTCAATTATCATAAATCACAAAAAATAAAATTTCTAATCTCAATTACATTTTCCCAAATTCTTCCACTCTTTTTTAAAGGATGATCAAACATTAGAATTTAGAATTTCCCTTTTAGAATTTATCCAAGTTTGTCTCCCAATAAAGCCAGTAACACCACCGGCAGATAAATATAGCTTCCAAACATGATCCTTCTCGCTGACTTTACATCCATGTCCCTGTATAATTTTATACAAAGTGAAAGCATAAATAAATTTGCAACAGTTACAATGATTAAGCTTATCAAACCGCTCATACCAATTAAATAAGGCAATATCCCAACAGGTATCAGTAACAAAGAATAGATCACTGTTTGCAATGCTGTGAATTTGGTCGGTCCTTTTTCACTTGGCAATAATTTAAACCCTGCAGTTGAATAATCTTTATGTGCAATCCAGGCTATAGCCCAGAAATGCGGAAACTGCCAGAGAAACTGCAAAGCAAATAAAACCCAACCCCCTGTTCCCAGTTTATCATCTCCCGCTGCCCATCCAATTAAACAAGGCAAGGCTCCGGGAAATGCACCAACCAATACGGCTATTGCATTTACTTTTTTTAACGGTGTATATACAAATGCATAAAGGAACAAACTGAATGCGGCCAGGCTTGCAGCTGTCCAGTTAAAAAAATAACCAAGCATATATACACCCAATGCTCCTGCAATAATTGCAAACACCCATGCTTCAGTTACACTCATCCTTCCGGCAGCTACAGGACGGCCGGCCGTCCTTTTCATCAATGCATCAGTGTCTTTTTCTACTGCCTGGTTGATAGCATTTGCACTTCCTGTTACCAGCATACCGGCTATTGCCAGTAAAATTGTCATTTGTAACGGGTTCACAAATTTTTCACTCAATCCAGGTACCAGTAAAAAACTTAGTACACTGGAAAAAACAACCATGATGCTTAATGAAACCTTGATCAGCTTCAGGTAATCTTTGATCTTGCTTCCAATATTAAAAGAACTGTGTTTATTGCTACTCATATATCGTACTCCTCTTCAATTCCCCCTTTGGGGATTTAAAGGGCCTAATGATCTTTGCTTTCGTCAGGACCGATAGGCTCTGTTTGTGGAATAAATTCTCTTCCATCTTTACCATAATCATATGCCCAGCGATGTACTTCTGGAATTTCACCCGGCCAATTGCCATGTCCCGGATTGATTGGCGTGGTCCATTCAAGTGTATTGGCCCCCCATGGATTTGCATCACGAACTTTTCTTCCCTTAAAGATTGAATAGAAGAAATTGAATACAAACATCAACTGCATGGCAAATACAATTATGGAAACAACGGTGATCATTTTATTCAGATCATCGAAATTGTTGAAATTATGCCAGCCTCTCAGATCGAGATAACGACGTGGAACACCGGCAAGACCTTCATAATGCATGGGCCAGAAAATAAGATAAGCGCCGACCATCGTTACCCAGAAATGAATATAGCCAAGTGTCTTATTCAGATATCGGCCAAACATTTTCGGGAACCAATGGTAAATACCGGCAAACATGCCAAACATAGATGCTACCCCCATCACTATATGGAAGTGAGCCACAACAAATTTTGTATCGTGCAGATGAATATCAATTGTAGAGTTACCAAGGAACAAACCTGTTAATCCTCCTGATATAAACAAGCTGACAAATCCTATCGCAAATAACATGGCCGGAGAAAAACGAATATTCCCTTTCCACAAAGTGGTGATCCAGTTAAACACTTTAATGGCTGAGGGCACCGCAATCAACAATGTAAGCAATACAAAGAAGGCGCCCAGGAATGGATTTAATCCGGTAACAAACATATGGTGTGCCCAAACCAGGAATGCAAGAATGGTGATTGCAAATAATGAACCCACCATTGCCATATATCCAAAGATTGGTTTTCTTGAATTCACACTTAATATTTCCGACACCATACCCATTGCAGGTAATAATATTATATACACTTCCGGATGACCAAGGAACCAGAATAAGTGTTGGAATAAAATTGCACTTCCGCCTTCATTAGGAAGAATTTCTCCGTTAATTACAATATCACTCAGGTAAAAGCTTGTACCCAGGTTTCTGTCAAATAACAAGAGGATACTACCGGAAAGTAATACAGGGAAAGAAAGAACACCAAGAACAGCAGTAAATAGAATTGCCCACATCGTCAATGGCAACCTGGTCATGCTCATTCCTTTTGTACGCATATTTAAAATCGTAGCGATATAGTTCAGACCTCCCAATAATGAAGAAACAATAAACAGCGACATACTGATCAACCACAAATCCATACCAATCTTAGAACCTTCTGATGCCTGGTGCAATGCACTCAATGGTGGATATACGGTCCATCCTCCTGCTGCAGGTCCTGTATGAACAAATAGTGAAGAGAACATCACGACACTGGCCATAAAGAAAAACCAGTAAGAAAGCATATTTAAAAATGGCGATGCCATATCTCTTGCTCCAATCTGCAGTGGAATAAGCAGGTTGGCAAAAGTTCCGCTCAATCCTGCAGTTAATACAAAAAATACAAGAACGGTTCCGTGAATAGTAACCAATGCATAATAAAATTCTGGCTGAATCACTCCACCTTTTGCCCAATTACCAAAAAAAGTTTCAAGGATCGGGAAAGTTTGTTCGGGAAATCCCAGTTGTAAGCGGAACAAGACCGAGAAAAGTCCTCCAATTATACCCCAGATGATACCTGTGATCAAAAACTGTTTACCGATAGTTTTATGATCCTGGCTGAAAATATATTTAGACACAAATGTTTCTTTGTGATGGTGCACATGATGTTCATCATGATGAGTGATCACATCTGCGTGTCCGTGCAAAGTTGCTTCGTTACTCATAATCTCTTTTTTTAGACGTCCCGGTTATGCGGGATTATCAAAAATATTTTTAATTACCCTTGGGCATTGTTTGCGCCAATTGTTTTGCTGTATCTGCTTTTGCTTTCAGCGCATCCGGATCTTTATCCGGAAAAGCCAAATAATATTTTGGCTTTTTTGTAGCCATCCATCTGTCAAATTCTTCTTGTGTTTCTACAACAATTGTTCCTCTCATTGTGTAATGCCCACGGCCACACATCTGGTCACAGGAAATTTCATAAACAAAATCCGGATCATTCAGTTCTTTCTTCATTTGCGATGTAGTCTTGGTAGGTGTAAACCACATGGTGGTAGGTGTTCCGGGTACTGCATCCATTTTCAATCTGAAATGCGCCAAACCTACATCATGAATTACATCTTTTGCGTTGATCACCAATCTTACCGGTTTGTTTACCACCAGGTGCATATCCTCTCCGCTAATATAAATATCATCATGGTTTGCAGGATCTTCCCATAATTGACCCAAAGGATTATTCTCAGCTTCATTTACCTGTTTATAAAACTTCTTTCCTAAAATTTTGTCTTTACCCGGATAACGGTACTCCCATTTAAACTGGCTGCCTACAATTTCTATATCCATTGCATTCTTTGGCGCTTCGCCTGTTATCCTGAACCAATAGAACAAGCCAAATCCAACCATAACGGTTAATACAATTGCAGGTATTACCGTCCAGATCACTTCCAGCTTATTATTATGCGGAAAGAAAAACGCTTTTCTTTTTTCAGACTCCTGATATTTAAAAGAAAACCAGAATAATAATCCCTGTGTAATTACAAATACAATTCCCGTAATAATAATAGTGATCTTAAGCATATTGTCCACATCCAAACCATGATCGGATGCAGATGAACCAAATTGCAGAATTCTTCCCCCCAGCCATTTATTACAATAATAAACACCCACCATTCCCAATATCAAAAAAACCAATAACAGAAAAGCGTTGATCCGGTTATTTTGTCTTCTTGATTTTTCCTCTCCACGCATGACAGCCACATATTCACTGGCTTTAGCAATCTGGAAAGTGATCAAAAAACCCAGCAACAGAATCAGTATTATGAAAAAAGTTTGCATACTCTTTAGTTCAATAATTTTTAATCAATATAATTCTTCAATTTCTCTTCTAGTTTCAATCATCTTTTTATTAAGTGTGATGTATAACACTCTCCTTAAAGAACGGATGATTCTTCGGCACCATCGGGTGTTTCGATAATGTTCTTCCGGTTACAAACATGATCAATCCCACAAAGCCTAAAGCCACACCCAGGTCATATAACATCATTGGTACATGATCTTTTGAAGGTCCCGGATGCACCATCTGGAAGAAATCCAACCAGTGTCCAAATATGATCAGTACTGCCAGAATCGTAACGGTTGTATAGTTTCTTTTTGCGCTTCTCTTCATTAATAATAATAAAGGAGCTATAAAATTGATGATTATATTTAAAAAGAAAATACCACGGTAAGGTCCTTCAACCCTTGGTTCAAAATATTTTGTTTCTTCCGGCTGGTTACTATACCAGATCAGCATATACTGGCTGAACCAGAGATAACACCAGAATATAGAAAAGGCGAACATGAATTTTCCCAGATCATGTAAGTGCTCATCATTGGTATATTCTAAATAGCCTTTGTTTTTTAAGTAGATTACAAATAAAGCGATCAGCGCCATACCTGCAACAAATGTGCTTGCAAAAGTGTACCAGCTATACATGGTGCTGTACCAGTGTGCATCAATACTCATCAGCCAGAGCCAGGGAGATGTTGACATCACTGTTAATGCAAATACAATTAAGAACAATGCAGCCCATATTGTATTTTTCCAAATAAATTTCTTTCCTTCTTCTACACCCAGAGGTCCCTTATCTGTATCATGGGAGAAATTTCTCATCTTTTTTCCCAGAAACCACCAAAGCACAATTGTTAGAATTGTCCAGACCGTAAAGAAATTTTTATTTAAGAATCCTTTTTTCCAGTCAAGTATCGGATCATGTTTTACATGTTCTGTATCTGTCCAGTGGTAGATGGCGTGGTCGCCGCCAAAAACAATAGCCAGTAAAATTGCTCCGCAAATAACGCCGATAACCGGTACAGCCGATGAAATAGCTTCCGGCACTCTTCTGAAACTCATTGGCCACCCACCCCATGCAAGTACAGTGGCGCAGATAAAAAACATAGCTGCATTTACCACCAATAAAAAGTAAACGCTGTTTTGCAACAGGCTTGCCCAAAACCTTGCCCTCTCATGTTCATCATTGCTGGAGCCATGAGTAACATACAATAATATAACAGATAGAATACCTACAGCCATCAGGCCAAAAGACCACATCTTGTATCGCTGAGGTATTTCAAATTGTTCGCGGATTGACATCAGTTAACTTTTATAGTTCTTCAAAAAAATCTTTTACTTGTTTGCCACTTCAGCAGCAGCCGGCTTTGTTGCCAAAGCCTGTTTCTCTTTTATATAATGAATGATCATCCAACGTTGCTTGCTTGTTAATTGTGACGCATAACTTCCCATAGCATTTATTCCATAGGTTATTGAATGAAACATGGTGCCTTCGGCCATAGAAGTATATTTTGCATCGCTGACCAGGTTTGCCGGCTTGGCAATATAGGGACCATCACCACCCTTATACAAAGGTCCTTCTCCGTCCAGTTTTTCTCCATGACAAATACCGCAGTTCACCAGAAATAATCTGGCTGCTTCCAGGTATTCTTTTGCATTCAATGCCGGTAATGGATTCTTTACGGTTGCTGAATTAATATAACCCAATGAATCATGTTTGAATGGATAGGCAGCCAAATCACCACGGGCTACAGTTCCGGCAACCGGAGTTGCATCATAATTAATTCCTTTTTCTTTCAGATTCTCCGTAGAAGCATAAGTTTCATATGCACGGCTTTCGGCCATGTCGGGCATGTATGTGTACCCTGGGCTTCTTTTATCTCCCCGGCAACCAATAACAACAAGGCCTGAAATAAAAACACCTGATATGATCAATAATTTTTTCATCCTGAAACTATTTTTCTTTTTATGCAATTGCTTCTTTCTTTTTGTTTTCAAAAACCTTTGTGTCTTTATCATACCGTCCCAACCACCAGCGGGTTTCTTTGAAATCCACTTTCACGTCTTTGGCGCCCAGGCTTTGCAAAAAAACTACTCCTTCAGCATCATTTGTTTTATCTGTGCATTCCAATGCCATTACAAACAAATCGTCCGTAGATCTTAAATTGAAATGATCCTTCTTGACAAATGGAGCTAACTGGCATAAATAGCAAAATGTAAGCACCATACCCACAGCAGAAAACAAAACGGTCAACTCAAATGTGATCGGAATCCATGCCGGTAATGAGAAAAAAGGCTTACCCCCAAAATTCAATGGCCAGTCGTAAGTCAATGCCCAGGTAATAAATCCTACTGCAGTTGATGTTCCTGTAATTCCGTAAATAAATCCTGCTGTATGTAAGCTGGTATCCCGAAGACCCATTGCTGTATCCAATCCATGAATCGGAAATGGAGTAAATACGTCGTGAATCTTATATCCTGCCTTCCGGACACCCTTTACTGCAGGAAACAAAACCGCTTCGTCTTCAAAACTTCCAACTATAAATTTTTTTATTGCCATAATATTTTAATTCAAAAGTTAAAAGCTAAAAATCAAAAACTGCATTTGGATTTTTACTTTTTTATTTTTTGCTTATGCTCCGTGATCATGTGAATGTTCATGAGCAAACTCTTCTGCTTTCTGTTTTTCCAGTTCATCCATCTTTGTCTTATAATTATCTCCGCTTCTTTTCAAAATATGTTTGATCTCTGCAAGTGCAATTACCGGGAAGAATTTTACGAAAAGGAAATAGCAGGTAAAAAACAAACCAAATGTTCCCAGGTAAAATCCTACCTCCCATATCGTCGGGGTGTAATAGGTACTCCAGGATGATGGCAGATAATCACGGTAAACTGATGTCACAATGATCACAAAACGTTCGAACCACATACCTACATTCACCAAAATAGACATGAAGAAAGTCACCAGCAGATTTCTTCTCATTTTCTTGATCCAAAAGATCTGCGGAGACAACACATTACATCCCATCATGATCCAATAACTCCATCCATAAGGACTGTTCAGGTTCAGCCTGTTTTCCATGAAGGCATAATATTCATATTTGTTTGCTCCGTACCAGGAGATAAACAGTTCTGATAAATAAGCAATACCAACAATTGATCCTGTGAGAATAATTACTTTATTCATTACATCAATATGCTCAATGGTAATATATTCTTCAAGGTTCAGCACTTTCCTGGTGACTACCAATAAGGTTTGCACCATGGCAAATCCTGAGAAGATGGCACCTGCAACAAAATAGGGAGGAAAGATGGTTGTGTGCCAGCCTGGAACTACAGAAGTAGCGAAGTCGAAGGATACGATGGTATGCACAGATAATACCAGCGGTGTAGCTAATCCGGCCAATACCAGTGAAAGAGCTTCATGTCGTTGCCAGTGCTTGGTACTTCCCGTCCAGCCAAATGCTGCAACACCATAAAACATTTTTCTCCATTTCTTTTTTGCACGGTCACGCAGTGTTGCAAGGTCAGGCAACAATCCGCTATACCAGAATAAAAGTGAAACAGTAAAATAAGTTGAGATCGCAAATACATCCCACAACAGCGGTGAGTTAAAGTTCACCCATATTGGTCCTCTTGTATTTGGATAAGGCAAAACAAAGAAAGCATCCCATACACGGCCCATGTGCCAGATAGGAAACTGGCCGGCACACATTACGGCAAAAATCGTCATTGCTTCAGCAGCACGGTTCACACCTGTTCTCCATCCCTGGCGGAATAATAATAGGATCGCAGAGATCAGCGTACCCGCATGTCCGATACCGATCCACCATACGAAATTGGTAATATCATAACCCCAGCCAATTGTTTTATTCAGATTCCACTGTCCCACACCGTAAATCACTTCCATGGTCACGGAAACCACACCGAATAAAAGAAAAGAGGCTGAAATGATAAGCCCGATCCACCAAGCACGGGTTGGAGCTGCCTCCACCGGGCGGCAGATATCCTCCGTCACATTGTGATAAACCTTGTTGCCTTCCACTAGTGGCGGCCTTACCTGTGATTCGTATCTGAGTAATCCCATATTCTTTTAGCTTTTAGCTGCAAGCTTTTAGCTGTTAGCTTTTATTTTTTAGTCAACTTTCGTTTTTCTATTCAGCTTTTGTTGCGTCGTTCCGAAGGAACTCCTTCGGAGCACTCTTGTACTTCCTGTTCTCTATTCAGCTTTTTATTCCAAGCTCTCCGACTTCCGACTCAAAACTCCTGACTCACTCCTCAATGCGCCGCTTCTACTTTCTTATCCTCTTCATGATGTTCACCACTTTCAATTATCTCGTCTGTATTCCTGATCTTGGCGAGGTAATTTATGTTTGGCAATGTGTGCAATTGTTCAATAACATGAAACAGTCTTTGCTGGTTATCGTTTCTTGTTTTCACAATTCTGCTTTCCTTATCATGTACATTTCCGAAAACAATCGCTTCTGTAGGACAGGCAGTCATACAAGCAGTTTTTGCATCCCCATCAGCAAGAACACGGTCTTCTGTTTTAGCTGTGAGTTTTGCGTCCTGTAGTTTCTGAACACAGAAAGAACATTTTTCCATTACCCCTCTTGACCGAACAGTCACATCCGGGTTCAATACCATTCTTGTCAGGTCATCATTCATTTGTTCAACTACCGGATCCAGTTTTCCTATCAGTTTCTGATCTCTGTTGTTAGGGAAACTATCTGCACCCGTATAATCCGCCCAGTTGAAACGACGAACTTTATATGGACAGTTTTGTGCACAATATCTTGTACCGATACAACGGTTATATGCCATTTGATTCAATCCTTCTGCACTGTGGTTAGTAGCTGCAACAGGGCAAACATTCTCACAAGGAGCATTGTCACAATGCTGGCAAAGCATCGGCTGAAACACAACTGCTTTCAGGTCGTCAGGATTATTTTCATCACTTACAAAATAACGGTCAATACGTAACCAGTGCATGTCATGATAACGGGCCACTTCACTTTTACCAACAACCGGTACATTATTTTCAGCATGACAAGCCACTACACAGGCGCCACACGCCACACAGCTGTTCATATCAATACTCATTCCCCACTTTAATCCAGGTTGAGGGTGATCCGGATAAAGTGTACCCTCTTTTCTAAAGTCACCTGTATTTGGTGCAAAATCTTTTGCCAGATCCTCACGAAACTTAATGAACTTGTTGGGTTCTTTTTTGAAAGAAGCCAGTGTAGTTTCTTTAACAACCTCAGTTCTGTTCTCGTAAGAATTATGTATTTGTGATTGAGCTATTTTGAATTTTTCCTTTGCATCTGTAACTGTTACGTCTGTATTAAACCAATCGATCGTTGTTCCGTTAGAAGAAGCGAACTGGAACACATTTTTTCCAGCACCCTCTGCTGCTTTACCCAGGTTGGCATTTCTTCCATATCCTACTGCAACGGCAATTGTATTTGCATCCATTCCCGGAATGATCAATACTGGAAGTTTTACTGGTTCTTTTAAACCCGGGAAACTTATTGAAACAACCGGTTTCTCCGGAAAGTATTCGTATTTATTAATATGTTTCTCTGATCCATTTATTAAATCAATCCCTACTACTTCCTTGGCCATCACCATGCTCATCATTATATAATTGTCCCAGGTAGCTTTTGAAATCGGGTCAGGCATTTCCTGTAACCAGGGGTTGCCTGCTTGTTTACCTGTTCCCATCGAAACTTTCTGATAAAGTACCAACTCAGTTTTTCCGCCTTTTTTTGATGAGGAAATTGCAGCAGTTGCGGCTGCAACAGATCCGCTATTAAAAGAGCCTGCACTTGCCGTATTTGTAGTTGGTTCGATTACCCCATTTTGTAATGCAGCATCAAAAGCAGCCTGTGAACCTAATTTTGAGACCCAAAAGTTTTTAAAATAGGTTTCGTAATCTGTATTGTTACCGCTCCATTTTAATAAGGAGGATTGAAAAGCTCTTGTTTTGAATAATGGATGAATTGTTGGTTGAATAAAACTTGTGTAGCCGGATATTGGTGCTGCATCGCCCCAGCTTTCAAGAAAATGAGAAGTTGGAACCAGGTAATTGCACAGTTCGCTGGTCTCATCCAGTTTTTCTGTAAAAGAAATGGAGACTTTTACTTTTTTTATTGCTGCTGCAAATTTATCAGCTGCAGGATGATCATAAGCAGGATTGGCTCCGTAGATCATAATTGCTCCAACCTGTCCGGCTTCCATTTGTGCTACAAGATCATTCAGATCTTTATCAATTCCCTGGCGATAGTTTAAAGTAGAGGACCAGTCAATCGTAGAACCATAAGACTGGATGGTATTATTTATTGCGTTTACAATAGTCTGCACATTTACATCATTGCTTCCGCTGACAACAATTGCAGAACCTGAATTTGCTTTCAGATCAGCTGCTGCTTTCTCAATTCCTTTTTTCAGTTTTTCAGGCAAAGCAGAATCTGAACCTCCGGTTAATGCAGTATAGATCGCAAGGGCAACTGCTCCTGTTTCTGAAGGACGATGAGTAAATCTTTCATCGGCACTTGCACCGGTTGTGCTTAAGAAGCTTTCAAACTGGTAGTGCTTGCTCATTTCAGGATTCTTCTCATTGATCTTTCTCTTCTGCACATATTGACGGGCAAATTCAACAGGACTTAACCAGGTGCCCAGAAAATCGGCGCCGAGACTTACAATCACTTTTGCATTGGCAAAGTTGTAAGATGGGATTGCTTTTTTTCCGAAACAGGCTTCATTTGCCAACAACATTCCGCTGAAAGAATCAGCATCATATTGTACATGTTTTAACCCGGGGTATTTGGCTATAATTTCTTTTGTTGTAACAGAAGTGATCGTACTGGTAAGCAAAACAGGATTTGCAATACCGGTCATTGCCTCTGCTATCATTTTATCTAACTGTTCAAATGTTGGGACTTCCTCAAACTTTCCGTTTACATTTCTTTTGGGATGAGCTATCCGGTGTGTATCGTAAAGATCAAGAACAGATGCCTGAACTCTTGCAGATGTTCCTCCTTTTGTAAATGAGCAAAGATCATTTCCTTCAATTTTTATCGGACGGCCGTCTCTTACTTTAGCAACAATAGGAACTACATCTCCATCCTGCACATAAGTAGTAGCATAATATTTTGCAACACCCGGGCTGATCTCTGCAGGTTTGTTACCAAATGGAATGGCTTTTTTTACAGGAGTTTTACATCCTGCTGCCAAAGCTGCAGCAGCAGTGCTGAATCCAAGATATTTCAGAAAATCTCGACGAGGTGCAGTAGCATCCAGCCAGCCTTTCTCATTTTTATCTTCAAAAGGGAGCTCTTCCTGAAATTCATCCTGGGCTCTTTTTTCCAGCTCTTCACTTCCTTTCAGTTCTCCGAAACTTTGCCAGTATTTGTTATTCATAATGTGCTAATTCGATAATTTGCTAAAACAACTTTTGATCAATACTGATGTGTATTAGAAATAGCACATCAGCATATTGGCTAATTTAATAATGACATTTCTGACACTCCAGCCCACCGATATCTTTTACGGTCACACTGTCCATCTTTCCGCTTTTGATGTCGTTATGAAATTTTTCATAAATGCTGTAAAACTTATTCCCGGTATTTTTTTCATTATTATTAAAATCAACCTTGGTATTTCTGTGACAATTGATACACCAGCCCATACTTAGTTCAGCAAACTGGCTTACTTCATCCATTTGGGTGATCTCGCCATGACAGGTTTGACATTGAATATTGCCTGCTTTTACATGTTGCGAATGGTTAAAATAAACATGATCCGGCAAGTTGTGAATTTTTGTCCATGGAATTGATTTTGCTTTTGAAGGATCCCATGCATTAGGATTGGCAGGATCAAACCCGGCATATGCAAATAATTTTTCTATCTCTCTTGTGCCGTTTATTTCTTTTCCATCTTCATTGTAAAGCTTGGGACCTTTTTCGTATGTTGTAATGGTTTTATGACAGTTCATACACACGTTGGTAGCAGGAATTGCAGCATGTTTGCTTTCCATTGCATTGCCATGACAATAAAGGCAGTTGATCTGGTTGATACCCGCATGTACTTTATGAGAATAATATATGGGTTGTTCCGGCTGATAATTTTTCTGACGGCCAAAATCTATTGCACCCTTGGTTACATAATATCCGCCAACTATAAACAATACAATTGCAAACAGAGCGATATAGGCTTTGTTTCTGAAAAAAGGAACCGGATCGGGACGTTGAACGCCTTCTGCTTCATCGCTCAATTTTTTCAGGTTGCTGTTTACCTGTAACAATATCATGGCTATAATTGCCATGATCAGGGAAATAATACCAAATAGTATGGCATTCCTGCCAGAATCGCTTGGTTTCGTTTCAAAACCAGTAGTAGTGGTAGTGCCACCCCCACCCGGACCCTTTGCAAAAGTTTCATTAATATAAGAGGCAATTGCTGTTACTTCTTCTTCGGTAATATCAGGCGAAGCCTGCATGATTGTACCATATTCTGCTTTCAGGGCGGTTGTATAAGGATCATTAGCCATAAAGCCGGCCGGATTTTTTATCCAGGCAGTCAGGCTTTTAATATCTGACCACTTTCCATTCTCCTTTTCCTGGAAACCACCCAATGCCGGACCTGTTACTTTTTTGAAAACATTATGGCAGGTAGCACATTTAGAAGTAAATAATGCTTTGCCGTCCTGGGCATAGCTGCTATTTGAATAAAAAACAAAAAAAGTGGTGATGAACAACGTACGTATCGGGGTGTAAAATTTTTCTGCAGTCATTAGAATCTTTTGATCTGAAAAATGTGGATAAATCCCTTAGACAGGTTGCAAAAATAAGTCATGAACTTAACAAAATGACAACACATTTAATTTTTTTTTAACCCGCTCCCAGACTGGATTACAGAGGAAATTCTTATTTCGGTTGATAGATTTGGTTTGTCATTGTCATAATTCTGTCAATGGTATAAATCAATCTGAATTTATCCGGATTCATAATTGTTTTATCCGATTTTTGCCGCTATTAAAAATCGGGGTCCCTCATGTTTGATAAATTAAAACAGAAATGGAAAGTATCGGGTCTGCAATTGTTGCTTATCCTGTGCACTTTTGCCATTGGTGGCAGCCTTACGGGTTTTGCAGGAAAAAAAATAATGAATCTTCTGGCTCTGGATCAGGATTGGATATGGGCTATCATCTATTTTATATTGATTACACTTATCTGGCCAGTTGCAGTTTTGCTGGTAAGTATCCCTTTTGGCCAATACCGTTTTTTTAAAATCTATATCCGGAAAATTGGAATAAAAATGGGTGTAGTGAAGCCGGAAGCCGGTAATAAGAAGCAGGACAGTTCAACTTAGATTTAAGAAACAGAGTTCAAACCCCGGTTCTCATGTTCATTTCATCTTTGCCAATTCCACTTCTGCAGCAATAAACCCAAAGCTGGACCACTGGTTACCTGCTACCACCTTTTCAAACATCTCTTTTGCTTTTTGTTTTTTGCCATTTAATAAATAATAGGTGCCCAAAGCAAATCCAACTGTAGAATTACTCAAAGATTCCTGTTTCTGAGTTTTTTCCAAAAGTTTCGAATCATCGCCGCTGATATACATTAATAATATATCGTGGTAATCCCTGTTTTCTATAATTATCATATCAGCAGTTAATTCTTTTAATCGCTGATCAGCATCTTTGACCCTTCCCATTTTACGTAAAGTAACATTCAGCCAGTTTAGTGTTGCTACCATCATATCATCGTTATCTGATATGGACATACATTTTTCAAAAGCCAGCAAAGCATTTCTGTAGTCCAGTTTTAAATAATAGGCAAGGCCCAGGTGATACCAGATATTTGAATGCAGGGTGCTGGTGGGCATATTTGCAGCATTGGGTATACCGTCTGCTTCTATTTCATCTATCTGGCCACTAATCAACTCACTTCCTTTTTTTAGATCGGCGATTGCTTTGTCAAAACAACGGAGCGTTATATAACGGTGGCCCCGATGCCGGTAAAATCTTGGATTTGCAGGATAAAGGCTGATGCCCTTTGTAAAAATGTCAATTGCTTCCTTATAATGGCCAAGATAAGCAGTGCGTCGTCCATACCATATTATATGTTCAGCATTGCTGTTATCGTTTTTGTATTTGCTCTCGGCTGATGCCAGGTTTTTCTGAAATACATTTTTAACAGAATCACTGAGTACCGGCATCGGGTGTTCTTTAGTTTCGCAGTTTTCTTTTTGAGTAAAAGCAGGTATTAACACTGCAATAAATAAAGTTGTGAATATTAATTTTCTCATAACGAAAAGTTACTACTTTGTTGCTTTTCAAAAAAGGAATTCATGAAACACATTGCCATTTTTGCTTCAGGTGCAGGATCAAATGCAGAAAAGATCATTCAGTATTTTTCATCCGGTAAAACAAATTCAGGTTCTGCTGTTGCAAAAGTTGTGCTGATCCTAAGCAACAAACCAGAAGCAGGTGTTTTACGGATTGCCGCTGCAAACAATATTCCTTCCCTGGTCATTGATAAAGAAAAATTTTTTCGCGGCAACAGTTATGTTGATGAATTAAAAGCATACAAAACAGACCTGATTGTATTGGCTGGTTTTTTATGGAAGGTTCCTTCATTACTGATCAGTTCTTTTCCGGAAAAAATAATAAATATACATCCGGCTCTTTTACCTGCCTATGGGGGCAAGGGCATGTATGGAAAATTTGTACATGAGGCTGTAATTGCCAATAAAGAAAAAGAAAGTGGTATCAGCATTCATTTTGTAGATGATTTGTATGATCATGGTGCTGTTATTTTCCAGGCCAGGTGCCCGGTAAATGAAAAAGACAGCGCCGAAGATCTTGCACAAAGAATTCACATGCTGGAACATGAACATTTTCCCCGGGTTATAGAAAAAATTTTATCTGAATAAAATTTACTTTTTAACAGCATTTATGCTGAGTGTGTAATTTTTTGTAGGTTATTTGCTTTCCCAAAGAGTTAATCATTGAAACTAATTTTACGAACTGGTATTTTGTTTTTTATTTTCTTCTCTTCTTCAACATTAGACGGAGCTGCTCAATATTTTAAATTAAAAGGTGTGGTCTTCGACAGTTCAAAAACCTATCCTTTATCTTCAGTTACTGTATTGTCTACATCGGGTAAAGGAACGATTACTGATGTGTATGGAAGATACGAGATTGATGTGCAGGAAAAAGATTCCGTATGGTTCAGCTATCTGAATAAACCCACCATAAAATATTCAGTTGGAAAAATTTTTGATTCCGAACGTTTTGACATTGCACTTCATATTAGTGTACCCGTATTAAAAGAAGTATTTGTAAAACAGCGTAATTACCGTCAAGACTCTTTACAAAACCGGTTGGATTATGCCAAAGTGTTTAATTGGGAAAGACCAAAACTGAGAGCTACAATGGGTTCTGGCCCCGGAGCAGCTGTTGGCTTTAGTCTTGAAGAGATCATCCGCATGTTCCAGTTTAGAAAAAACAAGAGCATGGCAGATTTCCAGGAAAGACTGATGATCCAGGAAAAGGATAAATTTATTGACTACCGCTATAACAAGGCGCTTGTATTGCGACTGACAGGTTTAAATGGTGAAGAAAGAGACAGTTTCATGGTGCGGTGCAGGCCGATCTATGAATTTTGTATCACGGCAAGTGATTATGAATTTCAGTCCTGGATAAAAGATTGTTTTGAAAAATATAACCAGGAAAAAGATGCTGAGATTCTCAGAAGACTGAAGTCAAAACCCAATCCCTTTTAAATTATTTGCAGAACTTTTATATTCTGCAAATAATCCTATCTTTCTGAAAACAATAAACTACCAACCATGAAGAAGTTTCTTTTGTTATCAACCTCAATCTTTTTATTTCTTTTTTCAACCGACGCTCAAAACGCTACAACACTTTCTGCTAAGCCCAAAAGCCCGGTATTGCAGATTGCGAAACCTGAATCAGCAGGATTTTCTGCAGAAAGGTTATCCCGGATTGATGAAAACATCAATGGATGGATCAAAGACGGCAGACTGAATGGATGTGTAGCGTTGATCATCAGAAACGGAAAAATTATTTATCACAAAGCATTTGGATATGATGACCTGGAAAAAACAAAACCTGTCCGCACCGATGATATTTTTCGAATTGCATCACAGACAAAAGCAATAACAAGTGTGGCTGCGATGATACTCTATGAAGAAGGAAAATTTTTATTGGATGATCGTGTTTCAAAATATATTCCTGAGTTTGCAAAACAACAGATATTGGATAAATTCAATGAAGCTGATACAACTTATACTACTGTAGCTGCAAAATCAGAAATTACGATCCGTCAATTGCTTACTCATACTTCAGGAGTCAGTTATCCGCAAATCGGAACCAAAGAAGCCAATGCCATTTATGCCAAAGCCGGATTGGTTGCTGGTCTTGGAGTAGAAGTAGGGCGGATATTAGCTGACGATATAAAAACTATTGCTAAACTTCCGCTGATCCATCAACCCGGTGAAAAATTCACTTACGGATTCAATTCCGATATACTTGGCCGGCTTGTTGAAATATTTTCAGGGATGAGTTTGGATCAGTTTTTCAAAAAACGAATTTTTGAACCACTGGGCATGAAGGATACTTATTTTTATTTACCGGCTTCAAAACAAAACCGATTAGTGAACTTATATGAAGAAGTTGAAGGTAAACTTCAAGCTGCAAAACCGGAAACAAATCAAAACGGTGCATTTCTTATAAATTATCCAAAAACTGCAGGTACTTATTTTTCAGGCGGGGCTGGACTTTCCTCTACGGCATTGGACTATGCTGTTTTTTTACAAATGATGTTGAATGGCGGTGAATACAATGGGAAAAGAATTCTTTCCCGTAATACGGTACGCATGATGACGATGAACCAGATCGGGGATATCCAGTTTGGCGTTAATAAATTCGGACTTGGATTTGGAATCACCACGGAAAAAGGAAGCAGTATACTTCCTACTCCCGAAGGAGTTTTTGAATGGGGCGGTGCTTTTGCAACAACCTATTGGGCAGATCCTAAAGAAAATCTAATTGGAATCATCTACCGGCAACTATATCGAACTACGTTGGGAGAAATACCGAATAAATTCAAAGTACTGGTATACCAGGCGCTGGAGTGATTGGCTATTTTAAATGTTAAATGATAGATTTTAAATTAATAATTATTTTAGATCATTTAACATTCAACATTTAAAACTCAAAATAATTATAGAATCATGGAACAAACAACTCTTGGAATTGGAACAAGATTACAGCACACCCAATTTGGTCCGGGTGTAATTGTTGGCATTCGTTATGCTACTTATCTGATTTCCTTTATTAATCACGGAATAAAAGAAATTGATAAGACAGATAATAAACTCGACGAAATCATTCCTGAAAATGTTTCTGAAGAAATTGAAACGCACAGTGAGGTTGAAAAATCCTTATTGAAGATTTTGAGATTATGGGGTGGAATAACAGAAAATGTTCTACTCGGTGATAAATGGCATGGAGGTACACTCCTGATTCAACCTGCTGATAAAACACTTAAACCAAAAGAAATTCCCATCACCGATTTTTTTCATAAAGTGGTCATGTTACGGGACAGGTTAAGAGTACTGGAACAAAATATCAATAGCCACAAATCACTAAGCGATGAGGAGAAAGTAAATATCCAGCAATACATTACCCGTTGCTACGGATCGCTGACCACATTTAATGTTTTATTTAAAAACAAAGAAGATTGGTTTGTGGGAGATAAGAGCAGCCCCCACTAACTCCCCCAAAGGGTAATGTCATTTAGTTAAGCAATGGTCGCCAATTGAACATTGATTATTGAATATTGATTATTGATTGTTGAATATTTGGCTGGAAAAATACCCAATATTCAATACTCAACAAACAATTTTCAAGTATAAAACCCTTAACTAAATAACATTGCCCCAAAGGGGGAGGACTGCATTACACAGGGCCAGCTTTTCGAATACTTTTTTTATGAATGGATTTTTACAAAAGATGATGTAATATATCTGCCACATAGCTTTTGGGGACAGCTCCCTTGCTTCAATCCCTGTAATTCAATGCTGGTTTCCTGTCCCCAAGCATTGCTTTGTAGTGATAGTCTCCTTTTGCTTTTATAAATTCTTCTTTTGCTTTTTTAATATGGTCCGGCGTAGTGTATAAATCATAAGCAGTTAATGCCATAGTTTTTGCTGCCGCCATCATTCCTTTAATTCCTATTTCTGTACCACCGCAAGCTACTGCCTGCCAGCTATGTGCCGGTGTGCCGGGTACCCAGGTAGCAGATCGCATACCGACAGTAGGTACAGCATAGCTTACATCGCCAACATCTGTAGATCCACCTCCTGCGTCACCAACAAGTTTCAGGGGAACGATCGTTCCCGCTGTTTCAATAGCAGGAAAAGAAAAATTAAATGAAGCCTGTATTTTTTTAGCAAAATCTCTTTCTTCATTTGTATAGGATATACCGCCTACTTGCTCAAGATTTTTCTGCATGACGGCAGCCAGTGTATTATTCAAAAGAAGATCATGTGTACCCCCAATAATCTCATATTCCATTGAAGTCTCAGTACCCAATGCAGCACCTTGCGCTGCTTTTACTACCCGTTCAAATATACTTTTCACATCTTCTTTATTGGGATGACGTACATAATAATATACTTCTGCATAGTCAGGAACAATATTGGGTGCCTTACCTCCACTGGTAATTACATAATGAATACGGGTTTCCTGGGGTATATGTTCCCGCATCATATTCACCATATTATTCATAGCTTCTACTGCATCCAATGCTGAGCGGCCCTTATCCGGAGCAGAAGAAGCATGAGCTGAAAATCCTTTAAAACGAAACTTGGCAGATTTGTTTGCCAAAGCGCTGGTCATTGTGATTGTGTTTTTGTCACCGGCATGCCAGTGAATAACGGCATCCACGTCTTTAAAAAAGCCATCTCTTGTCATATAAACTTTTCCTGAACCTCCTTCTTCCGCTGGACAACCATACAAGCGAACTGTTCCTGAAATCTTTTTTTGTTCAATCATTTTTTTTATTTCAATTGCTGCAGCTACAGAAGCAACACCAAATAAATGATGTCCGCAGGCATGTCCGGCTATTTTTCCTTCAATGGGTGTTTTCACCGGATCGGCTGTTTGTGCCAAACCTGGTAATGCATCATACTCCGCCAGGATACCAATAACCGGCGAACCGCTTCCAAACGATGCAATGAATGCAGTAGGCATCCCGGCCACGCCAGCTTCAACAGAAAATCCATTGTCTTTTAAAGTTAGCTGCAGTAGCGCAGAACTTTTTACTTCCTGATATCCCAGTTCTGCATAATTCCAGATCTTCAAAGCCCTTTCTTTATAATAATTGTATTGATCATTTAGTGATTGGATGACGTCCTGCTTCGTTTTTGAAGGGTCGGGTTGATTTGTTTTAACTTTTTGTGCATGGCTGACAAAAAAAACAAGCAGGAGAATATTAAAAAGTTTGATTTTCTTCATTTCAATTGATTTGATTAAAGCTAAGGATTTTTATAAAACAGTGTGGAATAGAAATATTTTTTCCAACTCCTGATTCATACATTAATTTTTGTTGTATCCTGATAGTTTATCTATCTTAAGCAACTCAAACGAAACAATGAAAAATTTTCTACAGGCAAGTATCCTTTTTTGTTTTATTGTATTATTTGGTTCTTTCCCGGCATTTAACCAGAAATACAAAAGAATTCACAGATCAGCTATCCTTGTAGATACGCATAATGATATTCCCAGTGCGTCTATAGAAAAAAATGTTCAGTTTGATACAGACCTGAAAGGAAAAACTCATTCCGATCTTGCACGCATGAAAAAAGGTGGCGTAGACGCCCAGATCTTTTCCATTTTCTGTGGTCCCGAACAGGCACAACCCTTTGCATTTGCCAATCGTGAAATAGATTCTGTTTATGAGTGGGTAAAAAGAAATCCAACAAAAATGCAACTGGTGAAAACACCAGCTGAACTTCAAAGAGTACTCAGGGGAAATAAGTTAGCATCGATGCTGGGGGTAGAGGGCGGGCATATGATAGAAGATAAAATAGAAAATCTTAATAAACTTTTTGTAAGAGGGGTCAGATATATGACATTGACCTGGAATAATTCAACCAGCTGGGCAACTTCTGCTGCTGACGAAACAGAAAAAGGTGATTCACTTTCTCATAAAGGACTAACAGATTTTGGCAAAGAAGTTGTGCGAAGAATGAATGAATTGGGAATGATCATTGATGTAAGCCATGTGGGTGAACAAACTTTCAAAGATGCATTGAGCATTACCACCAAACCGGTGATTGCTTCTCATAGCAATGTGTGGAATCTTTGTCCGCATCGCAGAAACCTGAAAGATTACCAGATAGAAGCCATTGCAAAAAACGGCGGAGTGATCCATTTGAATTTTTATGTGGGGTTCATTGACAGTACATATGATAGAAAAGTTTCTTCATTTATTCGTCAGCATAGTTTTGAAATAGATTCATTGGTCCGTGGCGGCACACAACCGGACTATGCCAGAATGATGATCATGGAAAAATACAGCAGTGAAATTACAGATGCCCGTCCTCCGATATCCGTGTTGTTAGATCATCTTGATTATATCGTAAAACTGGCTGGTGTGGATCATGTAGGTATGGGAAGTGATTTTGACGGAATCAGTTTTGCTCCACGGGAATTAAATGGCGTGGAAGATTTTCCGCTAATCACAAAAGCATTGCTGGAGAGAGGTTATAGTAGAAAAGATATCAGAAAAATATTGGGTGAAAATTTTATCAGGGTTTTCAATGCAAACCAGTAGTTATAATGGTATGATTACTTTTACTTCAGTTCCTTCACCAGGTATAGAGTTTATCTGGTAATTACCATTCATTAACAGCGTTCTTTCTCTCATACCCAATAAACCAAGGGATCTTTTACCACCAATTGAATTTGCTTCAAATCCTTTTCCGTTATCTGAAATAGTCATGACCAGAAATCCGTTTTCCTTATTTAAACTTGTAACTACTTTTTTGGCATCTGCATGCCTGGCCACATTTGTTAGCGACTCCTGGAATATGCGGAATAAACCAATAGAATGTGTTTGTGGCATTTTTAGTTCAGAAACATTAGAATAAAACTTTGTACTGATCTCAGTTCTTCTCTCAAAATCTTCCGCCTGCCATTCAAGTGCAGCAATGATTCCGAGATCATCAATAATACTTGGGCGAAGGTCTGCAGAAATTTTTCTAACCATCTGCAAACAATTGTCCAGTTCAGACAATATTTCTGACAGGTCCTGTTCTTTATTTTTACCCTGCGGAATATTTTTTTTCAACCGGGATACATCCATTTTTAAAACGGTGAGGTGCTGTCCAAGCTGGTCATGAATCTCCTGACCGATCCTGCTTCTTTCTTCTTCCCTGATTGTTTGCAGGTGGCCGGTTAATTGACGCAATTGCTCATTATAGTTTTTTATCTGTTCTTCTGCTTTTTTCCGTTCTGTAATGTCCTGCATACTGCCCACTAACCTGATTGGTTTGCCATCTTTACTTCTTTCAATAAATGTACTGCCATACACATATATCCAATCTTTTTTTTCTGTATAAAACCGGTATTCTTCAACAAAACTTTTGTTATTTGATGCCAGCATTTCGTTAAAGGTTTGTATTATCTGGTCTCGTTCTTCCGGATGTATTCTTCTTTTCCATTCATCAAAGCCAGGAACCGGATCATCTATTGTTAATCCATAGAGATTCTGGTGTATCTCATTTCCCCAAACCTTGTTTGTTTCCAGGTTCCATTCCCATAACGCATCGTTTGTGGCAAGCCCTACCAGCTCGAACCGTTCGTTAGATTGCCTGATCTCAATTTCCACTTTTTTCCTGGCTACTATTTGTTTTACCAATACTTCCTTGTGTTTTTCATTTTGTTCAAAAAGTTTTGAAGTTTGAATCAGGTTCACCGCCTGTATCGCCACCAACTGCAAATGTTCAATCTCGAATTCAGTAAAGATTCGTTTTGTGTTGAATGAATACAATTTAATGATGCCAATGGTATTATCTGCTGAAATCAATGGCAGGCCCAAACAAGATTTAAAGATAAATTTTACAAGCCCGTTTTTTCTGCCGTCAATGATTGCCGCATCATTTGCAGTGTCTTCAATAGCCAGGTACCTTTTACTGCTGATTATTTTCTCAAAATAAGGACTGCCGGCATCCAGAACTTTCTCCAGTTCTTCTTCATTCAAACCAACGCTATTCAGCAAATTCAGCTTGTTATTATTTAATAAATGAATGGTGCAGGCATCCACTTCAAATGCTTCACGAGCTTTTTCCAGAAACACTTTGACCTGTTCAGAAGTATTGTACCTGTCCATTCTTAAATTCCGGATGGAAGACAAAATAGTAAATCGACGGATGGATTTTTCCAGTTCGTTAGTTTTCTCAGAAATAACCTGTTGCATTTGTTCATCGCTGATGGCTTTTTCCGTTTGTAATTTCTCCAATTGGCCTTTATATGTAAGAATGGAGAAGATATCTTCTTTCCCTTTCATTATTGATGTTTGAGCTGTTTTTTCCTTGTCTAAATAACGCAGGTAAACCCATAAAACTGAACCAAAATAAATTCCAGTAAAAGTTTTGCTAAACAGGTGACTGATAAGTCTCGCAGAATAATCCGGCCTTTCCCAAAAGGCAATACTTACAAATAAAAATGAATCTAATATAAGAATTAGCAACAGGGTTAATACCAGTCTGGAATATAAGTTTAAAAATTTCAGCCTGGTATAAATAATTTCATATAAAATAATCATTAAATAAGCATCCAGTATAAGGGATACTATTCCAGCAATCATCACCCTGAAATTTGTGTAATTGAGCGGGGAATACCTGTTGCCTAAAACAATTTCCTGCCAGCTTGAAATGGTAGTTATAAATGTGATGGAAAGATTGGCAAGTATGATGGAAAGGATGAACCACTGTGTAGTTTTTTCTCCTTCCTTTATATAAGCAAGCAGAATTGTAAATAAACCGGCACTGAAAATTATTGTTGGGCTAATATACAGTGTCATTCCACCAAAAAGTTCTAAATCAATTCTGGTGGAAATCAATGTTTGAAAAACCTGGTTAGCCCCGATCAGTACATATAATGGAATCAGTCCGGCCCAGGGTTTTAACCGGTAAAGAAATAAGATCAGCGCTGAAATAAATAAAAGCTCTATCAATATGGATAATAAAACCAGCATCTACTTTTTTATAACTTCTAAAATCACTTTTTATTTTTAATTGCTTCCAGCTCTTCTTTCAGTTCAATAATCCGGGATTCACGGCCCACAAACAGGTCATTGATTTCTTCGAGGTCTTTATTAGCTTGTTCCAATTCTGCTGTTCTTTCTTTTATTTTTTGTTCCAGTTCATTATTGAGTTTTTGCACCTGCTCTTCTGCATTTTTTCTATTGGTTATATCCCTGGTTACACCTAGTAACGAAACAATGTTACCTGCAGCATCTTTTAATGGTACTGCATGTGTTTCCAGCCAGCGTTTGGCGCCTTTTAGCCCGGTTATTTCAAATTCCAGTGTTCCTGTTTTTCCCTGGAAAATATTTTTGGTAAGCGCTGAAAAAGCCTTTTTGTATGGTTCATTAATGATGCCCAGAACAGATTTCCCTTGAATCATTTCCAGGTTTTCTGCTTCTATCATTGCCAAACCTGCCGGATTCATATCAATCACTTCACCCAGTTGATTTAATTGCTTTACACACTCCGGTTCTGTTTCTAAAATTGTACGTAACCTGTTTTCTCTTTCGGCAAGTATTCCTTCTGCTTTTTTTCTTTCTGTAATATTTTCTGAGAAAATAATAATTCCCCCCACTTCGTCAGAATTTTTATACCAGGGGTGCACTTCCCAACGAATCCATTCTTTTGTACCATCTGCTCTCACAAAAATTTCCTCATCTTTTTTTGCAGTTTCTCCTGCGAGGCATCGCTGATGAATCTCTTTCCAATGTTCCGGTATTTCCGGAAATATTTTATAATGGCTTTCCCCGATTAAATTTTTGTTTTTGATACTGTAATCCTGTAACCACTGTTTGCTGGCTTCCATATATTTCATATCCTTGTCCAGCATCACCAATGCCACCGGGCTGTAGTGAATAAAAAGCCTGAGCAGGTTTTCCTGTTCCATTACCTTCTTTTCTGCTAGTTTTTGCTCAGTAATATCCAGCACCGTTCCCCGGAATTTGATGGCCTCTCCTTTTTCATTATCCAGCACTTCCATAAAAACTTTTACATAACGAACGTTTCCGTCCGGCCTTTGCACCCGGTAATCAAAAGGAGCATTGTCTTTGTTTTTTATACGGGCTTCTACCAGCTGTTTGTGGAAAACCATATCATCCGGATGAACCCGGCTGAGAACCGAATCGTAATTTAATGGCAATCCTTTTTCTATTTGGTAAAGCTCATACATATAATCATTCCAATACACTTCATCGTTTGGTATATCCCATTCCCATATTCCTATTTTACCAATCCGTATAGCTGCATCCATTTTAAATTGAAGTTCTTTTATTTTATTCTCCTTCTTTTTTCTATCAGTAATATCTCTGAAGTAAATGGTAACGCCGCCGGATGACGGATATAATTGGGTGACAAACCAGGTATCAAAAGGTTTATAGTAATTTTCAATTGAAACGCTTTTGCCCTCTTCCATTGCTTTCATATAAGCATGGTAAACTTCCAAAGGTTCTTCCTTCAGTGCTGGAAACTCCTCCCATAGGTTTTTCCCAATCATTTCTTCGGGATTTCGACCCAGAATTATTCCCGCTGCTTTATTCAAATAGGTATAACGCCAATTATTGTCCAATGCCACAAAACCATCAGAGATCCGATCCAGGATTTCCGGAAATTGATATTCCTGGTACTTATTGCCGGCAATTTCCTTCTCTTTACTCATCGTTTCACTGAATATTAAAAATAGTTTCTATGGGTGAAAAAAATTAGTTTGAATTTTCTGGCTGAAGGGTATAAGTTACTTAGAAAAAGGCAATCTTTTACCGCTGCAAATGAAAGGTCCGTGAATTCTTGCTGAAATAAGTGTTTTACAGCGGGTGCATTTCAAATTGTCGCATCCTCAATTTGTATTAGCCCCCAGCCCCTAAAGGGGAGCATCAGTCTGGATGTTTGTTATTCACCTTTAGGGGATAGGGGCAAAAGCGACAATTTGAAATGCACCTTTTACAGCATTCTTCTCCATATATAAATCATATTTCATAGTTTTATTTCTGCATCACCTTATAAAATTTTTTATGAAAAAAAATTTTTTGCTTTTCCAGTTTTTCCTTTTCACATTCACTTTAGAGGCTCAACTTAGTATTGAATCGGTTTTATCCGTCCCCTTCCCTACCAATTTGGAAGCTTCTGCAGACGGCAAAAACATTGCCTGGGTTTTTAATAACCAGGGCGAACGAAATATTTTTCTGGCTACGGCCCCCGCATTTTCTGTAAAACAATTGACCCAATACAAAGCTGATGAGGGCATTGACCTGAACAATCTTGCATTTACACCCGACGGCAATCAGCTTGTTTTTGTAAGAGGCAATACAAATAACAGCCGTGGTGAAGCAGCCAACCCGGCCATGCTGGATGCCTCCACCGAACGTATATTATATATATTAAATAAAGATGGTTCCGGTCTCAGAAAGATCGGACCCGGGTTTTATCCCAAAATTTCTCCCGATGGAAAAACACTGGCCTATTTAAATGGGGGACAGGTATGGTCAGTTTCTCTTTCCGATTCCAGCAATAAGCCAGCAAAACTTTTTCAATCCAGAGGAGGCCAGTCCCAAATACGCTGGTCACCGGATGGAAATAAAATAGTATTCACAAGCGGTAGAGGCGATCATTCATTTATCGGTATTTATTCTTTTTCAAATAAATCTTTTGATTTTATAGATCCCTCCATTGACCTTGATGACGAACCGGCCTGGAGCCCGGACGGAAATCATATTATATTCAGAAGAAGGCCCAATGTGAGAATCAGTTTACCCTTTACTCCCAAAAGAGAAGGCTTTCCCTGGTCTATTCGTTTGTATGATCTGAAAACTAAGACTACAAAACAAGTATGGAGGGCCGATGAAGGAAAAGGAAGTGTGTCAGCTAATGAAATTCCTGTAGTGGATAATCAATTGCTTTGGGCGGCAGGGAATCAAATTATTTTTCCCTGGGAAAAAAATGGCTGGCAGCAATTGTATGCACTGGACCTGGCAACAGGAAAAACAAAACATTTAACCCCGGGAGAAGGTGAAGTAGAAAATGTAACCATGAGTAAGGATCTGCAAACTGTTTTTTATACTACAAATATTTCAGACATTGACAGAAGACATATCTGGCAGGTGGATGTAAAGACTGGAATTTCCAGGCAAATTTCTAAAACAAAAAACTCAGAATGGTCGCCGGTACAAACAGAGAACGGGCTGGCTGTTCTATATGCCACGGCGGAAAAACCTGCATGGCCTGCTTTGCTTTCACTCAATGGCGCAGTTACTGATCTAGCCAAAGATATGTTTCCGGCAGCATTTCCTCAATCGGCCATGGTAACTCCACAAGCCATTATGATCACTGCAACAGATGGTATGAAAATTCCGGCGCAGATATTTTTGCCTGCCAATCATAAACCCGGCGAAAAGCATCCTGCATTAATTTTTACTCACGGTGGATCAAGAAGACAAATGTTACTGACATTTAATTATGGTCAATATTATTCACATGCATATGCACTCAATCAGTATTTTGCCAATAAAGGCTATGTGGTTATTTCTTTAAACTACAGAAGTGGTATTGGATATGGAATGGAATTCAGGGAAGCTTTGAACTATGGCGCACAGGGAGCCAGTGAATATTTTGACCTGGCTGGTGCCGGTCTGTATTTAAGAAGCAGGGATGATGTAGATGGAAACAAGATCGCATTATGGGGAGGAAGTTATGGCGGCTATTTAACAGCACATGGATTGGCCCGTGCTTCTGATTTGTTTGCCGCCGGAGTGGACATTCATGGCGTACATGACTGGAATGAAGGTATCCGGAATTTTGTGAGCACCTATAATCCCGAAAAACTAAAAGCATTTGCAGAACTGGCATTTCAATCTTCTCCGGAATATTATATTGCCGGATGGAAATCCCCGGTATTATTTATACATGGGGATGATGACCGGAATGTAAACTTTAACGAAACCGTCCGTTTGGCAGAATTACTGAGAGAAAGAAAAGTTTATTTTGAGCAATTGGTATTTCCGGATGAAGTGCACAGTTTTTTATTGCATAAAAACTGGGTGAAAGCTTATGAGGCTTCATTTGAATTTATCAACCGGCAGTTCAGTAAAAAGTAAATTGATATAGTTCAAAAAAGTTTTTACCACATAGGCACAATAGTACACAAAGGATACACATAGAATAAGAATATATGCTAGCGTTCTATGTATTGTCTATGTAACTATGTTTTTATGTGGTTCAAAAAAATCTACCTCAAAGTTCAGAATGAAATGATTTTAATTAACCAGCCCTGCTTCAGCCACTACAATCAGCAAAGCCAGTTTGATGGCATCAGCGCCATTATCATTCAACCACCATTCATCCAATGAATGGGCCCCACCGCCTTTACCGCCACGGCCAATCGTAATTGCTGGAACTCCTAAAGAGATCGGAATATTTGAATTGGTTGAGCCCCTGGTAAGAAAAGGTTCTGCCTTGAAATAAGAAGTTGCTGCAATAGCTCTTTGTACCAAAGGTAGATTGTCGGGCAATTCACCAGAAGGCCGTTCACCGATCTTTTCGATATGGATCGTGAGCTTTGCTCCTCTTTTCACTGTTGCATTATAATCAGTCAATGCTTTATTCATTTGTTGCAGGAAAATTTTTTCGATGCCTTTTAAATTTTCAGGGCTTACCGAACGCATATCCACCTCAATCCATGTTTCAAATGGAATAGAGTTTACAGAAGTGCCGCCACCGATACGTCCTACATTATATGTTGTTTTAGGAATGTTGGCAACGTAAGCAGCAGCAGCTTTATCAAAATAATCAATGGCCTTACCCATAGCATGATGAGTATTGGCTAATCCGAAAGCACCCCATGAATGTCCGCCCGGACCAATGAAAGTAATTTTATAACGCAGCGATCCCAATCCTTTATTATTTACACGGCCGATATCACCACCATCTATTGCAATGTAAGAATCTATTTTTCTGTTCCCTTCTTTAAATAAATGTTTTACTCCTCTCAGATCACCCAGCCCTTCCTCTCCTACAGTGCCGACAAATAAAATATCTGATTCTGTTTTGATACCTGCTTTATTCATTGCTTTTAAAACTGTCAATACCATACTCAATCCCCTGGTATCATCACCAATGCCCGGAGCCACTAATGTGTCGCCTTTCATTTTTACTGTCACATCCGTTTCAATTGGAAATACTGTATCCAGGTGTGCTTCGAAAACAACTGTTTTTCCATTCCCCTTTCCTTTTCTCAATGCAATCACATTTCCCACTTCATCGATCCATATGGAATCAATACCTGCACTCTTTAACATTTGTAAAAAATGTTCTGCTCTTTTTTGTTCTTCAAAGGGTGGCGCCGGAATTTCTGTCAACTCAATCAGTTCTTTCAATGTTGTTGGTTCCAGGTCCTGGATGATTTGAAAAGCCTGCTGTATTTTTTTGTTGCCGGTTATTTTATCAATCTCTGTTTTGTAAACCGGATTGACTACTACAGTTTTTTCATCTTGTGAAAACAAAGAGCTGGCTATAAAAAATAAGGCAGTACTAAAAATTAATTTCTTCATGAAATACTGATTAAAAAATTTTTATGAATCGTAGTATCACTTTTTAAAAAAGGATGTAAATATATAAGTTAATTACTTAAATCTTTTGTAGTGTGAGGCAGACGCATACAATTGTTTAGTTTTTTATTTCTAAAAACAATTTATTAATAATTTCCATTACCTTACTCCTTTTCAAAAACGTAGCAATGAAATTAATGAAACTCTTATTACCTGTTGTAGTTTTTTGTTTTCAGAATTGTAAAGCCCAGCAATTCGATTTAGTAATCCGCAACGGAATGATCATTGATGGCAGCGGAAAAAAATCTTTCAGAGCAGATATCGGTATCAATAATGATAAAATAATTTCTATCGGTGATCTTTCAAAAGCTTCTGCAAAAAAAATTATTGATGCTAACGGTTTGGCAGTATCTCCGGGGTTTATTGATCTGCATGCACATATAGAAGCTGTTGACGAAACTCCTGATGCCGAAAGCCATGTAAGACAGGGAGTAACTCTAGCCTTAGGTGGACCCGACGGCGGAGGTCCATGGCCCTTTGGTAAATATTTATCTGAACTGGAAAAAAAACCGCTGGGAATGAATGTTGCATTTCTCACAGGTCACAATATTATCCGCAGAAATATAATGAAACTGGATAACCGGGCTCCAACAAAAGATGAATTGGAGCAAATGAAAAAACAAGTGGCAATGGCTATGCAGGAAGGAGCCTTTGGTTTTTCAACCGGGTTAAAATATTTACCCGGTACTTTTTCTGAAGTGAGTGAAGTGATTGCCTTATCAAAAGTTGCTTCATCATTTGGTGGTTTTTATACTTCACATCTCAGAGAAGAAGGATTAGGATTGATTGATGCGGTGCAAGAAGCAATATTAATTGGAAGAGAAGCCAATATTCCCATTGTACTCACTCATCATAAAGTGGTAGGCAAACCCAGTTGGGGACAGAGTGTGAAAACTTTATTCCTTGTCGACTCAGCGAATAAAGCCGGCCTGGATATTCAGATAGATCAGTATCCATACACAGCAAGCTATACGAGTATCTCAATTTTAATTCCATCCTGGTCACTGGCCGGAGGAAATAAAAGTTTTAAAGAAAGAATTGCTAACCCGGTTTTGCGTGACAGTATAAAAAAAGAGATCATCTATAATATTATGAATGACCGGGGCGCAGGCGATATCAGTCGTGTGCAATTTGGTTTTGTAAACTGGCAGAAAGAACTGGAAGGAAAAACACTGGCCGACTGGGCCATTATGAAAAACCTGGAACCCACTCCGGAAAATGGGGCCGACCTGGTGATAGAAGCAGAAAGCAAGGGAGGGTCTGGTATGATTTTTCATGCCATTGATGACACCGATGTGGAAAGAATCATGAAGCATCCGAAAACCATGATCGCTTCTGACGGACGACTGTCACAGCCGGGAAACGGCCATCCTCATCCCCGGGCTTATGGCACATTTCCCAGAGTGTTGGGTGTTTATGTCAGGGAAAAAAAATTACTGACCCTGGAAGAAGCCATTCATAAAATGACCGGGCTACCTGCAATGAGAATAGGATTAAAAGACAGGGGATTTTTGAAAAAAGGATATTATGCCGATATAGTCATCTTTGACCCGGCTACCGTAAAAGATAAATCTACTTTTACAGAACCTCATCAATATCCGGATGGAATTCAGTATGTAATTGTCAATGGGGTCATTACAGTTGACGATGGCAAATTCACTAATAACAGAGGAGGAAAGGTATTATATGGACCGGCAAAAAAATAAAATATATATCATGAATCATTTTCTGAAAAACAAAACAACGCTTTTACTGCTTGCTATTTTTTTATTTTTTTCACAATCAGCCTTTGCACAGAAAACCCAAACGGTTTTTCCCGGAAAAGAATGGCAGCAAATTGCCAAACCGGAGTCCATGGAATTTTCAACTCCCTTATTGCTGAAAGCAAAAGAACATGCCGACACGATCAATACAGCCGCAGTGATGATTATAGTAAATGGTAAACTGGTTTATCAGTGGGGCGATACGGCAACGAAGTATAATACTCACTCTATTCGAAAAAGTTTTCTCAGTGCTTTTTACGGAAAGTATGTAAAACAGGGATTGATTAACATGAATGCCACGATGGCTGATTTGGGTATTGATGATGCACTCGGACTTACCGATGCAGAAAAAAAAGCTACTGTAAGTGATTGTTTGAAATCACGATCAGGAGTTTATCATCCTGCCTTATATGAATCTGCCGGCATGAAGGCGCTGAAGCCTGCCCGGCATTCGGAAAAAGCCGGTATTCACTGGTACTACAATAACTGGGATTTTAATGTGCTGGGTACCATATTTGAAAAACAAACGGGTAAAAAAATATTTGAAACCATTGAAGAAGATATTGCCAAACCCATCGGTATGCAGGATTACAGCGCTGCCGACGGACAATATGTAAGCGGCGAGGAATCCATTCACCCCGCCTATCCATTCCGGGTTACTGCAAGAGATTTGGCAAGGTTTGGTTTGCTAATGTTGAACAACGGCAACTGGAATGGAAAACAAATCATTGAAAAAAAATGGGTGGAAGAAAGTACAAGGTATCACTCCGATGCGACATTATATTCTTCGGATGGCTATGGTTATTTATGGTGGGTATCGAGAGACTATAATAAATTTTCGCACCTCCCCAATGTTGTATTACCTGAAGGAACTTATTCTGCCCGGGGAGCCGGCGGCCACTATGTTCTCATTATTCCAAAATATGATATGGTAATCGTTCACAGGGTAAACACTGATATCCGCGGCAATTCCACTTCAGGCAGTAACTTCGGAACACTGGTGAACCTGATATTGAAAGCCGGAAACAAAAAATAAATTTTTAAAAATGACTTTATGAAATTCAGAAAAATATTTTTACTGTTCGTTATACTCCCTGGTATTTTAATTGCACAGGTTGACAGTACAGACATCATTGTAAAGAATATGATGCAGCAGCAAAAAGTTGTGGGATTATCGCTGGCCGTGATAAAAAACGGAAAGGCAGTAGTGAATAAAGGATATGGACTGGCAAATGTTGAATTAAATGTACCTGTGAGTTCTGAAACAGTGATCCGACTTGGCTCCGTAAGTAAACAATTTTTCCCTGTTGCAATAATGAAACTGGCAGAAGAAGGCAAGCTGACTATTGACGATTATGTTCATAAATTTTTTCCGGATGCACCGGAGACATGGCGACCCATTCAGATCAAACATTTAATGTCTCATTCATCCGGTCTAAAAAGAGAAAGCCCCGCTTATGATAATTTTAAAATGACCAGCGACCTGGATATTATTAAAGCAGCCTATCCGCTGGCACTGGATTTTAAAACCGGGGAAAAATACCAGTATTGCAATCTCGGGTATTATATGCTGGCACAGATCATCACCCAGGAAAGTGGCATGTACTGGGGTAAATACATTCATGAAAAAATATTTATACCTGCAGGCATGACCAACAGTTATGTAACGGAATTTTATACCATCATTCCAAACCGTGCTTCAGGATACATGCACCGGAAAGACACTTTGGTGAATTCAACAGCCATGTTTGCCATCAGGCCAAGCGGAGGATTTTTATCTACATCTTCAGATATGATAAAATGGGATAAGGTTTTAAGAGAAAAAAACATCATTCTGAAAAAAGAGAATTGGGAAAAGTTGTGGGACCCGTTTATTAAAACCTCAGCAGATCCAAATGCTAAAGCATACTATGGTTTCGGCTGGATGATTGATGAATACAATGGAAGAAAAACCATTTCACATGGCGGTGCCAATATTGGATTCAGGGCCCACTACACAAGATTTGTCAATGACAATTTATCCATTGTTATTTTAACCAATACGGACGAAGCCAATCCAAACGCTATTGCAAAAGCTTTGGCCGATTATTATTTCAGAAAAAAATAAATCCAACGAATGAAAAAATTAGTTTTATTTCTTTTAATCCCCTCTCAGCTTTTTGCACAAAATTTTGCTGCAAAAGAAATTGCTGCCTGGGAAAAACAGGCACTGAACATTACTATTATCCGGGACAATTATGGTGTGCCGCATATATATGGAAAGACAGATGCGGATGCTGTGTTCGGATTGTTATATGCACAGTGTGAAGATGATTTTAAAAGAGTAGAGATGAACTATATTGAAAAACTGGGGAGAATGGCTGAACTAAATGGCGAAAGTGAATTGTACCAGGATTTATTGAACCGCCTTGTAATTGATACAGCAGCCTCAATGAAAGATTACGCAAAAGCACCAGCATGGTTAAAAAAGATATTAAATGCCTATGCAGACGGGATAAACTTTTATCTGTATAAAAACCCACAAACAAAGCCAGCTTTGCTTACCCGTTTTCAACCCTGGTATCCGCTGATGTGGACCGATGGCAGCATTGGTGCTATCAGCACCGGTGGCATTTCAGTAAACGAGTTAAAGAATTTCTATTCCGGAAAAGATGAAGCAATTGCCAAAGCAGATTTTGAAGAAGAAAAATTTGACGGCTCCAATGGTTTTGCTTTTTCTCCCAAGATCACTGAAAGCGGAAACGCTATATTATATATCAACCCGCATGTTACATTTTATTTCCGTCCCGAAGTACATATGGTGAGTGAAGAAGGAATGAATGCCTACGGTGCCGTAACATGGGGCCAGCCTTTTATTTACCAAGGCTTCAATGAACATTGCGGATGGATGCACACAAGTAGCCAGGCGGATATTTCGGATGCCTATATTGAAAAACTAAGTAAGAAAGATGGGAAATGGTTTTATGAATATGAAGGAAAACAGAGACCCGTGATTCAGAAAACAGTTTTTATAAAAGTGAAAAAAGGAAATGGGTTTGAAACACAAAAATTCAATACACTTTATACACATCATGGCCCCATCATGGCAAAACGGGATGCCCGCCCGGATGACTCGGTCGGACGGGGACAGTATTTAAGCCTGCGACACAATAACAGGGATATGGTTGGTTTTATGCAAAGCTGGTTGCGTACAAAAGCCAACAGTTTTGATGCTTTCAAAAAAACAATGGACATGGGTGCCAATCCATCCAACAACACCGTGTATGCCGATGCAGAAGGTAATATTGCTTACTGGCACGGAAATTTTTTACCCAAAAGAGATCCGAAATATGACTGGAGTAAACCGGTGGATGGAACCATTTCTGCAACTGAATGGAAAGGCTATCACCCGGTGAGTGAATCCGTACATATTTATAATCCGGAAAATGGTTGGTTGCAAAACTGCAACTCAACTCCTTTTACTGCTGCCGGTAAATTCAGCCCGAAGAAATCAGATTATGCTAATTACCTGGCACCGGACGGAGAAAACTACCGTGGGGTAAATGCAGTAAGAGTTCTGGACATGGAGAAAAAATATACAATTGATAAAGTGATCAAAGCCGGCTATGATAAAAGACTAGCTGCTTTTGAAGATCTGATCCCCGCCTTAGTCAATGCATTTGAAAAAACAATTACATACGATGATTCTTTATTTGCTTACCTCGCTGGCCCGATAGCCGTATTAAAAAAATGGAATTATGAAGTTTCAGAAAATTCAATTGCAACTACGCTGGCTATTGAATGGGGACAAAGAATCCAGCAACAGGTTATGAGATCGGCCGGTGAGGACGGCGTGGAAAAAACAAGAGCCTTTGCAAAAACCGGAGATCAAAAGATCATACTGGAAAACCTGTTTGCCACAATAAAGGATTTGCAAAACAAGTTTGGCAAATGGCAGATCGGCTGGGGAGAGATCAACCGTTTCCAGCGAATTACATCAGATTTGGAAAATAGATTTGATGATAATAAAGCCAGTTACCCAATTGCATTTGCTTCTTCTACATGGGGCATGTTGCCTTCTTATAATAGCCGAACTTATTCCGGCACTAAGAAAAGATATGGCTATCATGGTAATAGTTTTATCGCAGCAGTTGAATTTGGCAAAACAATAAAAGCAAAATCCTTATTGGCCGGAGGACAAAGCGGTGATGAAAATTCTCCTCATTTTTTTGACCAGGGAGAAATGTACAGCAAGGGAATTTTTAAGGATGTATTGTTTTATAAAGAAGATGTATTCAAAAAGGCAAAGAAGACATATCATCCCGGACATTAACTGACCGAATCATCTTATATTCAGTTCAAAAAATTATTCTGTATGAGGAAACTGCTTCCTTTATTAGGTATCATTTTGTTTGCGTGTAATACACAAAAAGAAAATCCATCTGTAAAACAATTAGACGAATTCCTGCTTGGCCAGGAAGAATTCTTCCGGTTTAATGGAAATGTATTGGTAGCTGAAAACGGTAAGGCAATTTACCAGCACTCCTTCGGGTTCGCAGATTTCGATTCAAAACGGCCATTGAATGACTCTTCTGTTTTTGAACTGGCTTCTGTGAGCAAGCAATTTACCGTCACTGCAATTTTATTATTAAAAGATAAAGGCAAGCTTAAACTCACAGATTCATTAAGACAATATTTTCCGGAACTACCCTATTCCAATATTACTATCTGGCATATGCTGACACACACATCGGGCCTTCCGGATTATTTCTGGGAAATGATCAACTCCTGGGACACATCAAAAATTGCTTTCAATAATGACATGATCGCATTACTTGCAGGTAAAAAACTTCCGGTTCTTTTTGAACCCGGAAAAAAATGGGAATACAGCAACACGGCTTTTGTCCTGCTGGCCAGTATTGTTGAAAAGATTTCAGGTCAATCCTATAAAGATTTTATGGCTGAAAATATTTTTCAGCCCCTGGGTATGAATCATACCCGTATCTATAATACCCGCCGTTCGTTAAAAGATACTATTCCCAATTATGCGTACGGTTTTAATTATAGTGATTCATTGAAAAAATATATTCTGCCGGACAATGATCCCGATACCCGGTTTGTAGTTTATATGGATGGAATACAGGGTGATGGTATTGTGAATTCAACAACTGCCGATTTGTTGAAATGGGATCGGGCTGTAAAAAATCATAAACTGCTGAAAGAAGAAACACAAAAAGAAATGCTGACAGAACAATCCCTGTCCGATACAACCAGCAAAACTTATTATGGATTTGGTGTGGGATTAAGGAAAACGGATTTGGGTTATCTGATTTCCCACGCAGGCGGCTGGCCGGGTTATATCACTCATCTTGCCCGTAATACGGACAAAGACCAGACTTTTATCATATTGTCTAATAATAACTCAAACTCTCCAGCTCTCAGTGGAACTTTGCAGCAAATTATGGCTGGCAATCCGGTGATCATGCCGTACGAACATAAAGAAATAAAGCTGGATTCCACGACCCTGGATCTTTTTACCGGAAAATACAAAACCAGTAATAATGAAATAAGCCTGGAAAGAAAAGGCAACAAGTTTTTCCGGGTATCTGCAAACGGACAATCCATTGAACTGAAGCCTGAATCAACCACTAAACTTTTTTACAGTGATGGAAGTGACCGGCAGATAGAATTTGAATTAGATGCTGATAAAAAAATTACTAAAGCCTGGCTGATAGCATATGGAGTGAAAACTGAATTGAAAAAACAATAACCTGATTTATGGAAGTACACCATCATGCACATACTGCCCGAAGAAAATGGAACCATTATTTCTGGGAGTTTCT
>CAZOOT010000007.1:0-6428 GCA_964581455.1 uncultured Chitinophaga sp.
CATTAGCCATTGCGATGAATCGTCTCGGTGGAAAAAGCAATACCGGCGAAGGCGGAGAAGATGAAAGAAGATATACTCCTTTAGAAAACGGTGACAGTATGCGGAGTGCCATCAAGCAGGTGGCCAGTGCAAGATTTGGTGTTACCAGTTTATATTTAACGGAAGCAGATGAACTCCAAATAAAAATGGCACAGGGTGCCAAACCCGGTGAAGGCGGACAACTTCCCGGTTATAAAGTAGATGACTGGATCGGAAAAACAAGACATAGTACACCGGGTGTGGGATTGATCTCTCCCCCGCCCCATCATGATATTTATTCCATTGAAGATCTTGCCCAGTTAATTTTTGATTTGAAAAACGCAAACCGTGATGCAAGAATCAATGTAAAGCTGGTTAGTAAAGCAGGTGTGGGCACCATTGCAGCCGGAGTAGCAAAAGCAAAAGCAGATGTGGTACTGATCAGCGGGCATGATGGTGGTACTGGTGCGTCACCGATCTCTTCTATCAAACATGCAGGCTTACCATGGGAACTTGGTTTGGCTGAAGCACAACAAACTTTGGTGAAAAATAAATTGCGCAGCCGTGTGGTTTTGCAGGCCGATGGCCAGATGAAAACCGGAAGAGATATTGCGGTGGCTGCATTGCTGGGTGCAGAAGAATGGGGAGTGGCAACTGCAGCGTTAGTGGTAGAAGGTTGTATCATGATGCGGAAATGTCATATGAATACCTGTCCTGTTGGAATAGCCACCCAGGATCCTGAATTGAGAAAAAGATTTTCAGGCAATGCAGATCATGTGGTCAACTTTTTCAAGTTCCTGGTGGAGGAACTGAGAGAGATCATGGCAGAACTGGGATTCAAAACTGTAAATGAAATGATCGGTCAAATTGATAACCTGGTGGTAAAAGAAAATATAAGGCACTGGAAATTTAAAAAACTGGATCTTACTCCTATTTTATTTAAAGAGCCTGCATCCAAATACACGCCATTGTATTGTGCCGAAAAACAGGATCATGGTTTGTCAACCGTTCTCGATTGGCAATTACTGGAAACAGCCAAACCGGCTATTTATTTCAATGAAAAAGTTTTTGCAAAGTTTGATATTAAGAACACAGACAGAACTGTCGGTACTATTCTTTCCAATGAGATCACAAAAAAGCATGGCGCTGATGGATTAAATGAGGATTCGATTCATTTTAAATTTACCGGTACGGCCGGACAAAGTTTTGCAGCATTCAATACTAAAGGAGTAACACTGGAACTGGAAGGAGATGCCAATGATTATTTTGGAAAAGGATTAAGCGGTGCCCGGCTGATTGTTTATCCGCCAACAGAAGCAACTTATATACCTGAAGAAAATATCATTATTGGCAATGTAGCATTCTATGGTGCTACCAGCGGTGAAGCTTTTATCCGTGGTAAGGCAGGTGAAAGATTTGCAGTAAGAAATTCGGGTGCTAAAGTAGTAGTAGAAAGTGTAGGAGATCATGGTTGCGAATATATGACAGGCGGCCGTGTGGTTATTTTAGGAAAGACAGGAAGAAATTTTGCAGCAGGCATGAGTGGTGGTTTAGCCTATGTGTATGATGTAAACGGAAAACTTGCTGAGAACTGTAATAAGGAAATGGTGGACCTGGATGCAGTGGATGAGCAGGACACAGATGAACTAAAAGAAATGATTCAAAAACATTTTGATTATACCGGAAGTGCCATTGCAAAATTCGTCTTTGATGATTTTGAAAATCAGATGAGGCATTTTGTGAAAGTATTTCCGAAGGATTATAAAAGAGTTCTTAAGCCCCCTGTCCCCCTTGCCGAAGGCATCCCTTTGGGAAAAGGAGGAACTTAGGGCGAAGAATCTTTAGTTCATGCAAAAAGTTCTTTAATACAAAGTTGATTTTTTTGTAACCAGCTTTTGCATCACTATTTGCAATTGTTGCGTCGCACTCTTCAGCTTTATGAATACTATTGAGCAATTTATCAAACAGTACTTTTTAATCAAAGTGCATAAAACTCCCCTTTAGGGGATGGGGGTTTAATATGGGCAATCCAAAAGGATTTTTAGAATACACAAGAGAGCTACCGGGAAAAAGACCGGTGGAAGAAAGAGTGAATGATTACAGGGAATTCATTGACCGGTACAGTGACGAAAAACTGAACCAGCAAAGTGGTCGTTGTATGAATTGCGGAATCCCCTTTTGTCATAACGGATGTCCGCTTGGAAATAATATTCCTGAATTTAATGATGCTGTATATCGCAATGATTTTAAAGAAGCATACGAAATCCTGAATTCCACAAATAATTTTCCTGAGTTTACCGGCAGAATATGCCCGGCGCCATGTGAAACCGCCTGCGTATTGGGGATCAATCAACCAGCTATCGCCATTGAAGAAATAGAAAAACATATTATTGAAATTGCATTTGAGAAAAACTTTGTTCAACCCAAAAAAATAAAAAAACGCAGCGGAAAAAAAGTTGCGGTAATTGGCAGCGGCCCTGCAGGGTTAGCTGCTGCTGCCCAGTTAAATTACGCTGGTCACCTGGTAACCGTTTTTGAAAGAGATGACAAACCCGGAGGATTATTACAATATGGCATTCCCGATTTTAAATTGGAGAAATGGGTAGTAGAAAGAAGAATTGAATTAATGAAACAGGAAGGAGTGGAATTTATTTGTAAAGCCAATGTTGGGTTGAATGTAAATGTAAACGACTTGCTCAGGGAATATCAGGCCATTGTGCTGGCCTGCGGTTCTACTGTGCCAAGAGACTTAAATATTCCCGGCAGGGATTTAAAGGGAATTTATTTTGCGATGGATTTTTTAAAACAACAAAATAAAAGAGTGGCGGGTCTTGATCCCTTTGCAAACGCTGACATAGAAAGCAATATTCATGTTGATGACATTTTAGCCGTTAATAAAAACGTAGTTGTGATTGGTGGCGGAGATACAGGAAGCGATTGTGTAGGAACCAGCAATCGTCAGAAAGCAAAAACAGTCACGCAATTTGAATTGTTGCCGATACCGCCTTCTGAAAGAACAGTCTACATGCCATGGCCTTCTTATCCCATGACCTTTAAAACAACTTCATCTCATGAAGAAGGTGCCGATAGAAAATGGGCCATTGCCACCAAAGAATTTATCGGTGACAAAAATGGAAATCTCAAGGCTTTAAAGATTGTGGAGCTGGAATGGAAAACAACCGAAGATGGTAAACCGGCTTCATTTATTGAAAAAGAAGGAAGCGAAAAAGAAATTCCCTGTGAACTGGCTTTATTATCTATGGGTTTTGTTTATCCTCAATATGAAGGATTGCTGAAGCAGTTGGATATTGCGTTAGATGAAAGAAAAAATGTAAAAGCCACAGAAAAAAATTACCAGACCAATATCAGCAAAATTTTTGCTGCCGGCGATATTCGTCGTGGCCAGTCTTTAGTTGTTTGGGCCATCAGCGAAGGACGTGAATGTGCCCGGAAAGTGGATGAATTCCTTGTTGGCCATTCAAATCTTGAACAAAAGGATGCAGAACTTTTGGTAATAAAATAAAAAATCATTTTTCCAACTACATTATAATTTATTACTTTTTAAATCTTTAAATGATTTGAAACAAGGTTTATCCCCTGAAAATACACATTATTAAATATAATATGTATTATTTAAACAGTCGTTAGTCTACTAAACAAGTATTTTTACAAATCTGACACACATATTTATTTTTTTAATTTAAATGACAATTTATGAGTAGAAAAACAGCTAAACAGATTTTACCTTTTGTTTTGCTTTGTATCGTGGCCCTGGTTGCCATGTTTGTAAAACCACAGGCAGACTTTATACCTGGGGTAAATGATCCGCAATATAACAGTGCAGACATTGCCTGGGTACTGGTATCAACGGCCCTTGTATTTTTAATGACACCAGGACTTGCTTTCTTTTATGGAGGAATGGTTAATCGCAAAAATGTTATTTCAACGATGATCAAAAGCGTAGTTGCTGCTGGTATAGTTGGAGTACTTTGGGTTGTTTGCGGATTCAGCCTGGCATTTGGAGAATCTATTGGAGGTGTTATTGGAAATCCGGGAACCTATGCATTTTATGATGGAGTGAAATCAGGTGCAGCCTGGCCGGCAGCTACCTCTATTCCACTTTCCCTGTTCTCGCTTTTTCAGCTGATGTTCGCCATTATCACACCGGGTCTTGTAGTTGGAGCAGTTGCTGAAAGAATTCGTTTTACATCTTACATCTTATTTATACTTCTCTTCTCCTTATTGGTATATGCACCGGTAGCACATTGGAGCTGGCATCCGGAAGGTTTCCTCGCAAAAATGGGTGTATGGGATTTTGCCGGGGGCACGGTTGTTCATATAACAGCAGGTTGTGCAGCATTAGCGGGTGCTATAGTTTTAAAAAGAAGAAAATCACATAAGGAAAATAAAGAAATTCCACCTGCAAACGTTCCATATGTTTTAATTGGAACAGGATTATTGTGGTTTGGCTGGTTTGGATTTAATGCAGGCTCTGCGGTTGGTGCTACGCCACTTGCCGTAAATGCATTTGGCACAACAACAACTGCTGCTGCTGCTGCTGGTTTAGCCTGGATGTTCTTTGATGTCATCAAAGGGAAAAAGCCTTCAGTACTTGGATTCTGTATCGGTGCTGTAGTTGGATTGGTAGCCATTACTCCTGCTGCCGGGTTTGTAGGTATTCCGCAAAGTATCATAATTGGCCTGGTTGGTGCTATCGTTTCCAATATTGCGATCAGTATAAAGCAAAGATCAAAACTGGATGATACGCTTGACGTATTTCCCTGCCATGGTATCGGCGGTATGACAGGCATGTTGCTCACCGGTGTTTTTGCGAGTACTGCAGTACATGGTATATCAGGTGGGCCTAACGGATTATTTTATGGCAATCCTGAATTCTTTTTTACACAATTAAAGGCGATGTCCCTGGTTGCCGTCTATAGCTTTTCAGTTTCATACGGGATATTTAAGTTCATCAATTTTATTGTGCCAATGAGAGTGTCAGAGTTGGAAGAAGAACTTGGCCTGGATGAAACGCAGCATAATGAAAAATATGTACAGGGTACTTTATTAGTTCCTACAAACGGGAAAATTGTTGAAACCCCGGTTGAAGAAACTTTTTAAGAATAAAAAGGTACAGCCTTAACATGAGCTTCTGACAAAGTTCAACGGCTGTACCAATTTTAAATAACAATTAAAATCAATACAATGTTACGAAAAATTTTCGTGGTACTAGTTGCCGCATTCTCAGTGCTTTTTACAAATGGACAAGTTGCTTTAGTTGAAACAAATGGTGTTAGTGCCACAAATATTGAAAGCGCTAATACAGAACCTAAATCCAGTTTCTCCATTACCGGTTCGGCTGATGCCTATTATAAATTTGACTTTGCAAAAACCAAAGCAAACAATTTTACCAGTTTTACAAATAGTCACAACAGTTTTTCATTGGGTATGGCAAGTGTGAAATTTGAAAACAAGACAGATAAAGTTGATATGGTGCTGGATCTCGGATTTGGCACCCGTGCAACTGAGTTTGCCTACAATGATAATGGAATTGGTCAGGCCATCAAACAACTTTATGTTAGTTATTCGCCTACAGAATGGATTAAGTTCACTGCTGGTTCTTGGGCTACACATGTGGGCTATGAATTACTGGATCCCCAATTAAACCGTAATTACAGTATGAGTTACTTATTTACCAATGGTCCATTTTCACATACCGGTTTAAAAGCAGATATTACTAAAGGAGATCATGGATTTATGCTGGGGATTTCCAATGCTACAGATTACAGGATCGTGCCGGATGGACAGATCAATAAAAAATTCCTGCTGGCTCAATACAGCCTTACAGTTAGTGATAATGTAAAACTTTATCTGAATTATGTTTCTGGTAAATCACCAGACACTTCAAAATCAGAACAGGTTGATGCGGTACTGACAGCAACAATCAGCGAAAAATTCAATATTGGGGTAAATGGAACAATTGCCAGCACTAAAGCATGGGATGGACTTAAAAATATAAGCAGTAAAAGCTGGGGTGGCGGTGCCTTATATCTGAATTTGGACCCCAAGCCATGGTTTGGATTAACGGCCCGTGCAGAATATTTTTCTGATAATAACCAGTTAAAAGTTTTTGGTGCTGCACCCGCAGGAGGAAATATTTTTGCCACTACTCTTTCTGCAAATTTCAAAATAAATTCATTCACCATTATACCTGAATTCAGAATTGACAATGCCAGTGAAAATATTTTTACTGATAAATCAGGATTTGGCAAGTCATCTGCCGCCAATTTCCTGGTAGCTGCTGTATACTCGTTTTAGGTCTTTAAAGAGTAAAGAAAGAATAGGCATAACGATTTAGACAAAGCAAGCAATCGTTGAGGCCGTCCGTTTCTACGGATGGCCATTTTTTT
>CAZOOT010000007.1:6528-11095 GCA_964581455.1 uncultured Chitinophaga sp.
AAATTGTTGAATGCTGAGCAGGGGCAATACAATTCTTTCTCGCATCTGGATGGAAAGTTGTTCCACCGGATAATCTGACATGAGTTCAGTTTTTCCGGAAAGCCTTAAAATATATTGCCTGGTTAATTCATATTCCTTTTTGATCATTTGCCATACCTCTCCAAACTTTTCATGCTCCGCTAAATGGGCAGTCAATGGGAAAAATGTTTTCTGCATCGCCATTTCACAATTGTCCAAAAGGGTTTTAAAGAATAAAGATTCTTTATAGAGCTTTTTTACATCCGCCAGTTTACCATCCTGATCCATTTTTTGCAATGCTGTTCCCACACCAAAATATCCGGTTACGTTTTGTTTGATTTGACTCCAGGAGCCAACAAAAGGAATAGCTCTTAAACTTTTAAGTGTAAGTCCTGACTTGTTTCCTCTTTTTGCAGGCCTGCTCCCAATATTTGTATCACTGTAAAAACTTAATGGACTTGCATAGGAAAGATATTCCAGGAAATAAGGATGATTTTTTAGTTTACTGTAATACTCCAGGCTTATATCTGATAATTGCTGCAATAAATCTTCTTCATTTTTTTCTAACGTAGTTAATTTGTTTGAAAAAAGATCATTGGTAATTCCGGCATGAATCAGTTGCTCCATATTGAACTGTGCCGAATCTATAGTTCCGAAATTAGAACTTACAGTTTGCCCCTGCACTGTCAATTGTATTTCCTTACTTGAAATATTTTTTCCCATAGAAGCATAAAACTTATGTGTTTTTCCTCCTCCCCTGGCAGGCGGCCCACCACGGCCATCAAAAAAAACAACATCTATCCCATTTTCTTTTGAAACTTTTGTCAGCTCTTCCTTAGCCCTGTAAATTCCCCAGTTGGCCATCAGATATCCCCCGTCTTTTGTTCCGTCACTGAAGCCAACCATGATGGTTTGCTGGTTATTTCTTCTTTTCAAATGTGCTTTGTACAAAGGATTATTATAAAGCTGGTTCATAATAGAAGCTGCTTCCTGCAGATCTGTGATCGTTTCAAACAAGGGAACGATATCTACATTTATCTCTTCTTTTTTCCAACCACAGATTAAGAACAATGAATAAACCTCCAGGGCATTTACTACACTGTTACACTGGCTGATGATGTATCGGCTGCATCCTTCTTCTCCATTGAATTGCTGTATTTGTTTAATGGATGAGATGCTGGCAAACGTATCATTTTGCAAAAGCTCTTTGGGAGTATCTGTAAAATCATATTGATCTAAAGACGTCAGAATTTTTATTTTCTCTTCATCACTGATTCCGGAATAATGAGCAGGTATTCTATTTATTTTCCCGGAAATAGATACAAATATTTCTGAGTGTACAGAACTGTCCTGGCGTATATCCAGTGATGCAAAATGCAAACCGAATATCTCCACTTTATTTTTAAGGCTGTCTACCAGGTGAAGAAATAATCCATTGTGATGATGAACCAAATGGTTTCTTATATCATCAAGCGTATTAAGAATTTCGGATTTAGTGATTTCTGTTTTTTCCCCTGGAACAAAGAGGTTATTATAAAGTTTTTCTTCTAACCCGGCCAGCATAATATCCACACCTTCAAAAGTCAGCCGTCTTTTTAATTTTCTGATATCAAGATAATAACACTTGATAATTGCTCCACGCAATGCTTCTGCCACTTTTAAAGTTGTTTCTGCAGTTACAAAAGGATTTCCATCACGGTCACCACCCGGCCAAAAACCCATTTTGATCAATGAGTTTTTATCTGAAACAGCATCGGGAAATTGATTTTTTAAAAAATTGGAGATTCTTCCTGCAGCCTGGTAAAAAACATTTTCCAAAAACCAGATCAGGCTGACAGCCTCATCATAGGGTGTTGGTTTTTCATTTTTAACAAAGGGAGTTTTGCCTAATTGCTGTAGCAAAACATTTACCTGGCTTGCATTATTTTCAGCCAATGCTTTTGACAAGTCATTGATGATTCCCAATACAGGCCCGGGATAAAATTGAGTGGGATGAGCTGTTAATACCAATCGGATATTAAAATCTTCCAGCTTTTTCCTGAGTTGGTCCTGAAGGTTTCCCTGGGAGATTTCTGAATCTAATTGCTTAAGTGTTCCGATACCCTGCATGTCATGAATCTCCCTGAAAGATGCATCTTCAAGTGCATCAAATAATACAACCTGTCTTTCTGCATACTGCACAAAGCGGAACAAAAGATCAACCTTTTCTTCATCCTTCGTAATAGTAGTATGCCTGCTAAAAAAATCTTCCACAATCTGATCAGGACTTTGCATTTTTTTATACCCTTCCTCACATACAGAAAGAAATAAAGAAAGCAATACTCCTGTTCTTTCTATCCGGTGAAATGGCAATGAAGCAAACAAGCTGTTATACAACTGAAATTTGATGCCTACAAAATTTTTAAACTGCATCAGTGAAGCTGAAGATGAATTACTCATTACAATTGATTCTTTAAAATTATTTAAGCAGGCAAGCTTTTTAAGAAGTTGTTCAAATTTAAGATAAATTATCTGCAGGGTGATAAACAAAAAAGCCTCCTTTAATCAGGAGGCTTTGTATAAATTCTATAAAATTCTTACTCTTCTGTTTTTTCCTCCGGTGTAGTTTCAGTTTCTGTTTCAGCTGGAGTTTCTGCTTTAGTTGTCGCAGATTTTTTAACCCGGCTACGACGTGTCTTCTTAGCACCATCCTGTGCATCAGTAGCAGTGTTGCCATAAATTTCATTAAAGTCAACCAGTTCGATCATTGCCATTTCAGCATTATCTCCCTTTCTGGCTCCTAATTTAATAACACGGGTATATCCACCCGGGCGGCCGGCAACTTTTGGTCCGATTACAGTAAACAATTCTTTTACTGCAGCCTTATCCTGCAAATGACTGAACACCACTCTGTGCTGGTGCATGATCTGCTCTTTAGTTTCAGTTTTCTTTGTCTTTGAAATAATTGGCTCCAGGTACACCCTTAAAGCTTTCGCTTTTGCAACAGTTGTTACAATTCTTTTGTGTGTAATTAAGGCAATTGATAGATTGCTAAGCAAAGCATCCCTGTGGGCTTTCTTTCTGCTCAGATTTTTTACTTTGTCTCCGTGACGCATGACATTTTTAATTTGTTAATTTGACAATGTGCCAATGATTTTTTTCCTTGTACACTTTCAAACTATTGTTATAAATATTTCGGTTGTACCGTGTCAGGAATTACAACCTACTTTTCTGATTAGCTTTTGTAATTAATTTGCACATTGACAAATTATCACATTCGCACATTTATTTAGAAATCTTCTTTATCCAATCCCAGTTTACCCAGGTCCATTCCAAACTGCAATCCTCTTTCGTGTAATACCTGCTCAATCTCAGCCAAAGACTTCTGTCCGAAGTTGCGGAACTTCATCAGGTCTTCCTGCTCATATTGTACCAGTTCGCTCAGTGAATTGATCTTCGCAGCTTTCAGACAATTGAAGGCACGTACAGAAAGATCAAGATCTTCCAGTGGTGTTTTCAGCATCTTACGCAACTGTAAAGTTTGTTCGTCTACCAGGTCTTCTTTCTTCTCTTCTTTATTATCAAATGTGATATTCTCATCTGTAATGATCATCAGGTGCTGGATCAGAATACGTGAAGCCTGCTTCACTGCTTCTTCAGGATGAATGGTACCGTCAGTAGTTACTTCCATGATCAATTTTTCATAATCAGTACGCTGCTCCACACGGGTATTCTCAATACGATATTTCACATTTTGAATCGGGGTGTATATAGAATCGATAGGTATATAACCGAGAATAGCATCTTTTGGTTTATTCTCTTCAGCAGGTACATATCCACGTCCCTTACCAATTGTCAATTCCATATCAAGTTTACCGGAAGAATCCAATGTGCAAATTAATAATTCAGGATTCATGATCTGGAAACTCTGTGTTCCCTCACCAATCATTGCAGCAATAAATTCAGAACGGTTTTTAATGGATAAAGTAATCTTTTCGTTTGCCACTTCATGATCCACTACTTTTTTGAAACGAACCTGCTTCAGGTTCAGCAAGATTTCCACCACATCTTCTGTGATACCTTTAATGGTTGCAAACTCATGATCCACTCCGTCAATTTTCACACCCACAATTGCATAACCTTCCAGGCTACTAAGCAATACCCTGCGAAGAGCATTACCGATTGTAACACCAAATCCTGGTTCCAATGGGCGGAACTCAAATGTTGCGTCAAAATCATTTGCCTTTTGTAAGATGATCTTATCAGGCCTTTGGAAATTTAAAATTGCCATATTGAAATTTTAATTTTTAGAAATTTTATTTATGAATCCAACTTTTTAATTCTCTTCATCACCTGTTGCGTCGCTCCCAAGGAGCCCCTTCGGGGCACTCTTGTACTTCTGTTATTCTATTCACCATTCACAATTGATTATTCACCTTACTTGCTGTACAATTCCACAATCAACTGCTCCTTGATATTCTCAGGAACATTTTCCCTTTCAGGATAAGTGATGAAAGTACCCTTCATCTCTGTTGGATTCCAGTCCAGCCAGCTGAACTTAGGATTCTTC
>CAZOOT010000007.1:11105-29072 GCA_964581455.1 uncultured Chitinophaga sp.
TAGATGCTCTTCCCTTGCTTGATTCCTTGATACTGATCACATCACCAGCTTTCATCTGATAGGATGGTATGTTAACCACATCGCCATTCACTGTAATATGTTTGTGGCTTACCAACTGACGGGCAGCAGGACGGCTTGGAGCAATTCCCAAACGGAAGATCGTATTATCCAATCTTGCTTCAAGAAGTTTGATCAGGTTTTCACCAGTCACCCCTTTGCGGCGGGCTGCTTCTTCAAAAGTTTTACGGAATTGTTTCTCCAAAACACCATATGTGTATTTGGCTTTTTGTTTTTCACGAAGTTGTAAAGCGTATTCTCCGAGAGTTTTTCTCTTACGCTGTGCACCATGCATACCTGGAGGATTGCTGTTCTTATTCAGCCATTTACCATTACCCAGTATGGGTTCACCGAAAATGCGGGAAATCTTGGTCTTTGGACCAGTGTAACGTGCCATAGTTTTTTTTCATTTACGCTTTTTAAATACCGGTACTTGATCTGTAAAAGCGTTAAAAAATTAATCAAGCACCCTTTAATGAAATGAATCAAATTTGGCGATTCAATATGTCTTCCTTTGGCCCCCTTTCGGGGGTTTGGGGGTTTAAACTCTTCTTTTCTTCGGCGGACGACAACCATTATGTGGCATTGGCGTCACGTCCTTTATCATTACCACTTCAATACCGCTTTGAGATATTGCACGGATAGCACCTTCACGGCCTGAGCCTGGTCCTTTCACATATACATCTACTCTTTTCAAGCCTGCATCAAGAGCTGTTTTTGCAGCATCCGAAGCAGCCATCTGAGCCGCATAGGGTGTGTTTTTCTTTGAACCCCTGAAACCCATTTTACCAGCGCTGCTCCAACTAATCACCTGACCGGTTTTGTTGGTTAAGCTGATAATGATGTTGTTGAAAGTTGCAGAAATGTGTGCATCCCCGTAGGCATCCACTTTCACTATTCTCTTTTTTGCAGCAGCTTTAGCGCTGAGCGGTTGTTGTGCTTTTGACATAATTCTCGTTCTGAGGTAATCTCTTTTTTATTATTTATCCCTTTTTACCAGGACTGAATCAATCCTCCTGCTGATCTGTTAAGCTATCCGGCAATGATTCATTTTTTCAGATCTATTTAAACAGTCATTGACTATTGTCAATTGACCATTGACATTTATTTCTTCGGTGCTTTTTTCTTACCGGCAACTGTCTTACGCTTACCTTTTCTTGTCCGGCTGTTGGTACGTGTACGCTGTCCACGCAAAGGCAAACCTTTACGATGACGAAGTCCACGATAACAGGCTATATCCAATAAACGCTTAATACTGGTTTGCACTTCACTACGTAAGGCACCTTCAACTTTCAGCTCTTCTGTAATAGTATTACGAATAACATTCAGGTCTTCATCACTCCACTCATGTACTTTCTTATCACGACTTATATCATGCTTATCAAGAATATATTTCGCGGTAGAGGGACCTATTCCATATATATAGGTAAGTCCTATTTCTCCTCTTTTATTTTTTGGTAAGTCAACACCGGCAATACGAGCCATAAATTATTTCAATTTTTATTTTCAATTTTTAAAATCCAAATTGACAATTGACAATTGACAATTGACAATATTATCCCTGACGCTGCTTAAAGCGGGGGTTCTTTTTGTTGATAACATAAAGCCTGCCCTTCCGGCGAACAATCTTACAATCGACGCTACGCTTTTTTATAGATGCTCTTACTTTCATTTTTTTAAGCTTTTTGCTATTAGCTTTTGGCCTTTAGCTGTTCCTGAAAAATATTTAATCGCTTTTGCTACCAGCTAATGGCTGAAGGCTAAAAGCTTATTTATACCTGAAAATTATTCTTCCCCTGGTTAAATCATATGGACTGATCTCAACCCCCACTTTATCTCCTGGTAAGATCCGGATATAATTCATTCTCATTTTTCCGGAGATCGTTGCCAGTATTTCATGCCCATTTTCCAACTTTACCTTGAACATAGCATTAGATAGTGCTTCAACGATAGTACCATCTTGCTTGATCAATGATTGTTTAGACATACAATTTAGGGGCGCAAAGATAAGTGGATCAACCCTAATAATGAAAAAACCAGGATTTTTTTTCCCGGTTTTAGATAAAACATTTCAACAATTTCCAAAAATGGCTGCTATTAAGGGTTTCAGACCCTTTCAAGAGGAACTTTTGTCATGGATGAATGCAGATTTTGGAGCTCATGAACTGAAATGGGCTCGTTAAAGTGACGGCGATCTTCTCTATACCACATTTCTACTTTTGAAAAATCGCCTGCTTTTGGAGTTACAAGCCTGAAAGCACCTTTTTTGTACTTGGCGGCTCCGGCAATTGGCTCTTTTTCAAAACCAAATCTTATCATTTGGTTTTCATCCAATGCCACAGGAAATATATCCTCAGGGCTATACCAAAACTCCTGGGTTCCATTATCTATCAAGGCCTTGTTTTCTTCACGGTTGGTTTTCACCACAATTCCTTCTCTTAAAATACCTTCTTCGTTCACCATGACTATATCCTCAGGTTGTAATTGACTAAGTTTTACCATGATGTTTAATTTTGATTATCCTAATTTAAAAAAGTTTGGCGACTCTATAAAATGATTTTTTTAACTCCATTTTCGATTAATGATCTTTCCCGGTAATAAGTTGTTGGTATTACTTGTTGATGCTTACCAGTCTTTCATCAACACGAGTTTAGTTTTATGCTTTAATTTACTCCCGGGTTCTGCGATACCAATATTTTTGAAATTGCTGCCTGCAAGTCACGGGCGGATAGAAAAGAGCATTCAACTTTATTGTAATTGAAATACATTTGACAAACTCAATTTGAAGAAAGCTATTAAACAGTTCCCCACTAATTAATTTTATTTTATGAAATATATTTCCCTGCACATCCTGTACATGTTCAGTTCTTTACTCAATTATGCACAGCCAGATAACAAAATTGTAATTGGAAAAGTGGATAGTGTTTATTCTGCAATACTAAAAGAGCAAAGAAAAGTTTGGGTTTACGTGCCAAACATGAAATCAGGTGTGCAAAATCCCAGTCAGCGTTATCCTGTTGTTTACCTGCTCGATGGCGATGGTCATTTTGAATCTGTGGCTGGCATGATTCAGCAACTAAGCCAGGTAAATGGAAATACAATTGTTCCGGAAATGATCATTGTTGGTATTCCAAATACAAACAGAACAAGGGATCTTACACCAACTCGTATCATTAGTGATCCGCCGATGATGGACAGTAGTTTTTCAAAAAACACCGGTGGCGGCGAAAATTTTACAGCCTTTATGGAAAAAGAACTTTTCCCCCATATTGATTCGGCATATCCCACACAACCTTTCAGAATATTGATAGGTCACTCATTTGGCGGCCTGGCTGTCATGAATATAATTACCAATCATACCAAACTATTTAATGCATATATAGCCATTGACCCAAGCATGTGGTATGATAAAGAGCAGTTCTTAAAAGACACTCAAAAAAAACTCTCCGCACAAAAATATAAAGGCACCAGTTTGTATGTAGGCATTGCCAATACCATGGAAGAAGGAATGACACTGGAGAAAATGAAAAGAGACACTTCGGTGGATACAAGGCATATCCGTTCCATTTTTGCAATGGATAAATTTATAAAGGCCAATCCCCAAAATGGATTGAAGTATGCCAGCAAATATTATGCAGACGATGATCATGGCTCTGTTCCGCTTATTAGCGAATACGATGGATTGCGTTTTATTTTTAGCTGGTACCGTTTTAAGTTTATCCGTGCTGACTTTATGGAACCAGGTACAGAAATAGTTCAGAGAATGAAACAGCATTACCAGAAAGCATCTAAAGAATTTGGGTATAAAGTCTCTCCTCCGGAAATGATGATAAATGGGTTGGGTTATAATGCAATTTCTTTAAAACAATATCCAAAAGCCGCTGCCCTGTTTGAAATGAATATTGAAAACTATCCTGAAAGTGGCAATGTGTATGATTCTTATGCAGATGCTTTGATTGCTCAAAAAGATACTGCAAAAGCAATAGCTAATTACCAAAAAGCATTTGCCATAACAAAAAGTGAAGAGACCAAACAAAAACTGGATCAGTTACAGGGTAAATCAACTTTCACAATTGCTTTAAAGGATTTAGAAAAATATGTTGGTGCTTATGAATTCGAAACCATTTCCTTAACTGCCACAACGATGATAAAAGATAATGCTCTCTGGATATCTGCACCCGGCCAGGGAGACTTTGAACTGGTGCCTTTATCAACCAATGCTTTTACCATTAAAGGAATGTCCGGATATAAGATCCAGTTTGAAATGGATGACAACAAACCAGTGGGTCTTACCTCCTCACAACCAAACGGAACATATAAAGCACATTTGAAAAAATAATATAGCTGTTAGCTATTGGCCAATAGCTAATAGCTTTCTTCTATTCCGCCCAACTCATAATGTAACTTGTATTTTCAATGTCCAATGCTTCCTTTGTTAACATCAGCGGACGAAATGTATCCACCATTACGGCCAGTTCTTTGGTTTCTTTGGCTCCGATACTTTTTTCTACAGCTCCCGGATGCGGACCATGCGGAATTCCCGCAGGGTGCAGTGTCATCATTCCCCTCGTTACATTTTTCCGGCTCATGAAATCACCATCCACATAATAGATCAGTTCATCGCTGTCGATATTGCTGTGATTGTACGGAGCAGGAATGGCGTTTGGATGATAATCAAATAAACGGGGAACAAAAGAGCAAACAACAAAAGCATTTGTCTCAAAGGTTTGATGAACTGGTGGTGGCTGATGCACCCGGCCGGTGATGGGCTCAAAATCATGAATGGAAAAAATATAGGGATAGCAACAGCCGTCCCAACCAATCACATCAAAAGGATGGGTGCCGTAATGCAAACCGTATAACATTCCTTTCTTTTTTGCTTTGATGAGATAATCACCTTTTTCATCTTTTGTTTTCAGGTCCTGAGGCGGACGAATATCCCTTTCACAATAAGGCGAATGTTCCATCAGCTGACCGAATTTGCTCATATATTTTTTGGGGAACCGCAAAGGAGTAAATGATTCTACAATAAACAACCGGTTATTTTTATCCTTGAATTCGATCTGGTAAATAGATCCCCGGGGTAACACAATATAATCTCCATAGGAAAAAGGCAGTTCCCCATACTGAGTATGTACAGTTCCGCTTCCTTCATGTACAAAGATCATTTCATCGGCATCGGTATTTTTGTAATAATAATCTTTCATGCTTTCCTGTGGCGCTGCAAGAACAATATGGCAATCATTATTCACCAGTATCGGCACACGGCTTTCTAAATAATCTTTTTTTGGATTTACCCGGAACCCTTCAAAGCAACGATGCTTTAGCATTTTCTCTTCTGCAATGGTTGGTGAAACATCCAGTTGTGGTTCAGTTTTAATAATTTGAGTTGGAGGATGACAATGATACAACAATGAATAATCATCGCTGAATCCCTCCGTTGAAAATAATTGTTCAGCATATAAGTTGCCATCCGGTTTGCGAAACTGGGTATGGCGTTTATGAGGAATTTTTCCGAGAGTATAATAGTGAGGCATGTTGTTAAGTTGAAAGTTAAGAATTGAAAGTTGAAATTAGCTAATAGCTATCAGCTTTTAGCCCGTGACAATTCTAATGTAGAAAGCAGAAAAACATATTTCCATTTTCTTTTATCAATGTAGTAAGTAAAATTGCGATGGAATGGCATTTCCAAATTTACAACTAAATTCAATTGTAATATGACAAGAATCGGGTTAATATCAGACACGCATGGCTTTTTAGACGAAGCAATTTTCAAACATTTTGAAAACTGTGATGAAATATGGCATGCAGGGGATTTTGGAGAGAATGTAGCAAAGAGACTAAAAGAAAGAAAGAGTTTAAGAGGAGTGTATGGCAATATTGACGGACAGGATATCAGAACTGAATTTCCTGAACTATTGGTTTTTGAATGTGAAAACGTGAAAGTGATGATAAAACATATTGGTGGTTATCCTCCTAAATATAATCCCACAACAAAAAAAGAAATCCTCTTACACAAGCCTCAACTTTTCATATCGGGCCATTCACACATTTTAAAAGTGATATATGATGATCAACTGAATTGCTTACACATGAACCCCGGTGCAGCAGGAAAACATGGCTGGCACAAACTAAGAACTATAATCAGGTTTGGTATTGATGGGAAAGAGATCAAGGATTGTGATGTAATTGAATTAGGTCCCCGTTGAAAATTTTTTCATTCATCTTCTGAAATTTGACGTAGCTTTTCAGTATAAAAAAGCAGATTATGAATGAGCATCAATCACGCCGCAGATGGCTGCAAACTACTGTTACCCTGGTTGCCGGAATCGGAATTTCTCCCCGGTTAATTGCTGAAGAGAAAAAAATATTTTCAGCCGGAGATGTTATTTGGTTAAACAGCAATGAAAACGCTTACGGTCCTTCTGCTGCTACAAAAAAAGCAATGATGGAAGCCCTTTCATCATCCAATCGTTATCCTGACGAAGTCCTTCCAAAACTAAACCAACAGATCGCTGACTTTTATAAAGTGGGGAATGAAAATGTGCTTCTTGGTGCTGGTGGCTCAGAAATTCTTGCTTTAACTTCTTTATTGGCAGTTTCTCAAAAAAAAGGAAATGTAATTGCTCCCGATCCTACATTTCACGGATGGTATAGACAGGCTGAATCTTTTGGATTAAAATTTAATCGCATACCACTGGACAAAGATCGCAGAATGGATCTGCAGGCAATGTTATCATCAGTAAATAACGAAACCAGCCTCATGTATGTTTGTAATCCCAACAACCCAACTGGCACTTATTCAGATGATACACAATTAAGAAATTTTGTAAACGAATGCAGTAAAAAAACTTTGGTGTTGGTTGATGAAGCTTATACCGAATTTGCCAATATTCCTTCCCTAAAAGACATGGCCATTAAAAATCCCAATATTGTTATTATGAAAACTTTTTCAAAAATATACGGATTGGCGGGAGCAAGAGTTGGTTATGCCATTGCACATCCCGACACAATTAAAAAGCTGACGAACTTTCAAACCTGGGCAGGTGTGAATGTAAGTGCTGTCTCTGTAGCTGCTGCTTCTGCTGCCATGAAGGACCAGGATTTTGTAAATGACTGCAGAATCAAAACGGAATTGGCAAGAGAAATGTGTTATGCCACATTTAAAGAATTAAAATTGGACTACATTAAATCCAAAACGAGCTTTATTTTATTCGACATTAATAAAATCGGCTCTGACTATCCCCAAAAGATGCAGGCAAAAAATATCTATGTTCAATACCGGGATCATTTTGGCGGAAAATGGTGCAGGGTAAGCATGGGCACACTGGAAGAAATGAATTCTTTTTGCGCCGCATTAAAAGAAATTGCCTGATTCTTTAAGATTACATACCAGGAAACCATGGCCTGCCAATTCCTTCCCTGAATGGCCAGGGAATAGTTACAAGAATTAACAATAATGCAATGAGATAAAGCCAAAATGCAGATTTATAATTTAATGTCTTCGCTTTCCCTCTTGCAATTGTGATCAGGATTATCGCTATTAACATACCGGCAAAATGCTCCACCGCCCAAAAACGGGAAGCAGCATCTTTCATGACTGCAGAGAATCCAGCATTCTGGATCAATTTCAAACCAAGACTACCGGAAAACCATTGATAAAAACCAAGAAGTAAAGTTGTGTGTGCAGCAATTAAAAGCCAAAGACTTGATTTTTTAATTCCATTACTTTTTGCAAAAGCCTGAAAAATTGTAACGAGTAATAATATTAAAATTACCCAGCGTAATACATTATGCAGATGAAGAAGTCCCGTATCCATAAGTTTATAGTTTGTTGTTTTTGGTTTGTAGTCTACAAACCAAAATTAAAGGAATCAAAACTATAAACTTCAAACTTTAAACTTTAAACTAGTCTACCCAATCTGCTAAAAAGACATTGGTATCCCTGGTTCCGCCATTATTCCTGTTGCTGGAAAAAATAATTTTCTTGCCATCCGGGCTGAACATTGGAAATGCATCAAATCCATTATCTCGGCTTATCTTTTTCAGTTCTTTTCCCTGCTCATTCATCGTATATAAATTAAAAGGGAATCCTCTTTTATGTTCATGATTGCTGGCGAAAATAATCGTTTTACTATCCGGCATATAAGCTGGTGCCCAATTAGCCTGGCCAAATGATGAAACCTGTTTTTGATTAGTTCCATCAGCATTGGCAATCCATACTTCCATGTTTGTGGGAGCAACCAGGTTTTCAGCAAGCAGTTCTTTATATTCTTTAATCTCTGCTTCTGTTTTTGGACGGGAAGATCTCCAGATAATTTTTTTTCCATCAGGGCTAAACCATGCTCCTCCGTCATATCCCAGCTCGTGAGTTATCCTTTTTTCTTTACCAGTTTTCAAATCCATGATATAAAGTTCGATGTCCCCATCCTTGGTACTTGTGTAAATCAACTTATTACCGTCCGGCGAAAGTGTGGCTTCTGCATCATACCCTTTACTGTGTGTAAGTTGCTTTACAATTTTACCATTAAGATCAGCCATAAAAATATCATAGCTGCTATAAAGTGGCCAGATATATTTATTGCCATATTTACTCCTGTCGGGAATAGGCGGACAAGTATCAGCTCCTAAATGAGTGGATGCATAAATTATATGTTTGCCATCTTTTGTAAATGCAGCACAAGTAGTTCTTCCTTTCCCTGTACTCACCATTTTATATTCAAACTTTTCACCATAGGCCGGAACTTTTCCAACAAAGATCTGATCGCAATGCAGGCCTTCTTTTGGATTCGTCCGCTGAAATACGATCCACTTACCATCAAAACTGAAATAAGCTTCGGCATTATCACCACCAACAGTCAGTTGCTGAATGTTTTTAAAATGAGATTCTTCCGGATACTGAAGTGTGTCATTTGTGAATGGTGAATTGTCAATTGTCAATTGAGAATTTTGGTTTTTTCTTGAAAGAAAAGAAAAACAGATAACTGCAATTGTCAAAATAAATGCCGGGAAAATAAATCCAGAATATTTCATCAATTATACAATTTTGGCAAATCTATTTTTAGATTACCCGGCAAATGTCAGATTTTTGTCATATCCCCAATTACCGTTTATGAAAAATTTGTTTATTAGCCTGGCCCTATCTCTGATCATCTTTTCCTGTAACAATTCAGGTAAATCCACTACTCAAGCAACTGATTCCTTACAAAAGTTACTCAGTTCTATCCGTGATTCAATTGCCAAATATCCTGATGATCCCAAACCCAGGTACAATCTTGCCATTGTTCTGCAAGACGCTGGAAAATATAAGGAAGCGGTACAAGCATTGGATTCCATGAACATTACTAAAGGCGATTCTGCTGATCTGCGTATTTATTTCGATTATTTATTTAAACGTTCAGAACTTTTAGAATTAGCTGCAGACACTATAAATGCCATTAAAACGCTTGAGTTGTTTGTTCATCCGGGAGAATTAACCCAGGCAGGATTCCGCCTTGCTAATTTGTATGCAGAAACTAAAAACGCAAAAACGATTCCGTTTTGTGATACAATGATTAAAAATGATGTAAGTGGCAGAGATCCCCATCCTCATTATTTTAAAGGAAATTATTATGCTAATATTGGAGAGCTGAATACAGCCATATCAGAATTTGATGAATGTATTCGCAAGGATTATAATTTCAGCGAAGCATACCTTGAAAAAGCTATCATTTATCATAAACAGAAAAAATACCAGGAAGCTATAAAAACACTTGACCTGGCATTAAAGGTCACACCTGGTTTTTCCGATGCATTTTTCTGGAAAGCAAAAAGCCAGGAATCACTCGGCCTTTTGAAAGAAGCCAAACTGAATTACGAAAGAGCTTATGGCCTTGATAATACTTTTACCGAAGCAAAAGAATCTGCAGACCGGATTAAATAATAATTATTAAATAATCATTGCTGCGCTTTGTATCTTGCAGGGCAAATTGACATCATGCCAATAATTGCACCTTCACTTTTATCCGCCAATTTTTTAGATCTCCAATCTGATTGCAACATGCTCAATGAAAGCCAGGCCGATTGGTACCATCTTGATGTTATGGATGGCCGGTTTGTTCCTAATATTAGTTTTGGTCCCATGCTGGTTGAGTTTTTCAAAAAAGCCACAAGTAAAGTTTGTGATGTGCATTTGATGATTGAAGAACCCGGAAATTTTGCAGAACAATTTAAAAATGCCGGTGCTGATATACTTTCAGTGCATATTGAAGCCTGCCCACACTTGCACCGGAATATTCAGCAAATAAAATCCTTAGGCATGAAAGCCGGAGTAGCTGTAAACCCGCATACACCCGTAGAAGATTTAATGGATGTGCTTGCAGATATTGACCTCGTTTGTATGATGAGTGTAAACCCGGGATTTGGCGGGCAAAAATTTATTCCTCAGACATTGGATAAAATTAAAACGCTTCGAAAGATGATTGATGAAAAAGGTTTGAAGGTTCATATTGAAGTTGATGGTGGAGTTACTTTGGAAAATGCCCCTGTTATTTTAGCCGCCGGTGCCGATGTGTTGGTAGCTGGTAACACTGTTTTTAAATCTGCTGATCCAAAAGCTACAATTGCACAATTAAAAGGATTATAATATTTGAGGAAATTTTAATTGATCTGGTCAAAAATATTTTTTCATAAACTCCACATGCCTTGAGTTATGCTAACCGCATTTTATTGAGTAATATTGTTTACAAATCCGCTTCTCAGGAATGAACCAATATCTTAAACTTTATATATCCGGAATCCTGCTACTGGCAACACTTTTTTCTTTCTCCCAAAAAAAATCTGCTTTTGTATCAGGTAAAATTCTTGATGAAAACGAGAACCCTCTTCCCAATGTTTCAATTGTAATACTTGGCCAGCAAAAGGGCATTGTAACCAATGACTCCGGTACATTCAGGTTAAAAGTAAATGCCGACAGGGCTTTTGCAATTATTTTCAGCTACACAGGATATAAATCTGAACAAAGGAATTTTCTTTTAAATGAAGCTGAAGAAGAACAGGTCACCATTAGGATGGAAAGAGGAACTAAAGTGCTGGAAGAAGTTATTATCACTGACCAACGTGACAGGACTGAAGCAGGATTGATACGGCCAAATCCAAAATCAGTGATCAATTTACCTGCACCTGTGATGGGTGTAGAAAGTCTTATAAAGGTCTTTGTGGGATCCAACAATGAATTGACATCTCAATACTCTGTTCGCGGCGGCAGCTATGATGAGAACCTGATTTATGTAAACGACTTTGAAATTTTCCGGCCCTACCTGGTGCGCAACGGCCAACAGGAAGGACTGAGTTTTATCAACCCCGAAATGGTCCACAATATCAATTTCTACAATGGCGGGTTTCAATCAAAGTACGGAGATAAAATGAGCAGTGTGCTGGACATTCAATATAAAAAGCCGAAACGTTTTGGTGGTTCAGCTTATACCGGTATTCTTGAACAAGGACTTCAGTTGGAAGGAACATCAAACAATAACAAATTCAGTTACCTGGTTGGTGTAAGAAACCGCAGCAACAGAAATCTATTAAGCAGCCAGGAAACCCAGGGCAATTATGTTCCCTCATCTTCCGATCTACAGGCTTTGATCACTTATCAGTTTAATGAAAAATGGCAGGCAGAGTTTCTTGGTAATATTTCCAAATCAAAATTTACACTGATCCCCGCTTTCAGCCAGCTTACTTCCTCAGTATTTTCTCCTTTCTTCAGCGCAGTACTTGGATTGGATGTTTATTTTGAAGGCCAGGAAAGGGATCAATACAAAACCAGTATGCTGGGTTTTTCTACCACATACCAACCCACAAAAAATTTGAAACTTAAATGGCTGGTTTCAAAATTTGAAAATGATGAAAGAGAAAATATTGATATTGCCGGTGCCTATCTTTTTGGCGAACGGGATTTTGACAAAGCCAAACCAACTTACGGTCTTATAGTTAGTCCGCTTGGGGCAGGAATATTTCAAAATTTTTCCAGGAATAAACTCAATATTGAAAACTGGAATTTTTCTCACAAAGGAACTTTAGACAAAGGAAAAAATATTATTCAGTGGGGAATAGGATTAGACAAAACAACAATTGCAGATAAATTGAATGAATGGGAATACCAGGACTCTGCCGGATATTCACTTCCATTTAATCCAAACCTGCTGCAATTAAACAAAGTGATCAAATCAACTGCATCACTTGACATTACTAAGATTTCAGGATATGTACAGGACAATTTACTCTTTGGAGATTCTTCCAATTCATTCACACTGCAGGCTGGCTTTCGTTACAATTATAATTCATTGAACAAAGAATTTTTTATTACACCAAGAGTTGGCGCCAGCTGGAAACCCGATTGGAATAAGGATATCATCTTCCGTGCCGCAGCCGGGGCATATCATCAACCACCATTTTACCGTGAACTAAGAAGATATGATGGCTCTGTGAACACAAGTGTAAAAGCTCAGCGCAGCTGGCAACTTGTAAGCGGTTTGGATTATAATTTCAGATCGGGTGATAAACCAATGAGATTAACAGCTGAAGCTTATTATAAAAAGCTTTCGAATGTGGTGCCTTATGATATTGACAATGTTCGCATCCGCTACCTGGGTGAGAATAATGCAAAAGCTTATGCATGGGGACTGGAAACAAGATTGTTTGGAGAACTGGTGAAAGATGCAGAAAGCTGGGTCAGCATTGGCCTGATGAAAACGAAAGAAGATCTCAAAGATGATTTTTATAAAACTTATAAATTAGATTCCCTGAATCAGCCAATTGATAGCTCTACTGTACAGGGTGGATGGTTGCGCAGGCCAACTGACCGCTTACTGACTTTCGGCATGTTCTTCCAGGATTACCTTGCGACCAATAATAATTTTAAAGTTTATCTGAATCTTATTTACGGTACCAACCTGCCTTATAATATTCCCGGTAGCGTGAAATACCGGAATGGCGCCATCATAGAACCCTATATGAGGGTTGATATAGGATTCAGCGCTTTGCTTTTAGATGCGGATCGCAGCAAACGCAGAAGCCACTCCCCTTTCAGAAATTTTGAAAATATCTGGGCCAGCCTAGAAGTATTTAACCTGATTGATCGTGCCAACACAATTTCTTATTTGCTGATAAAAGATTTTGCCAACAATGTATTTACCATGCCAAACAGGTTAACGCCGAGATTGGTGAATTTTAAAATTGTTGCGAGATGGTGATTCTCTAAACCTATACTGCCATTTATTTTTTCAAGACCCAGAACTCTTCCTTCCAATCCGTATCACAAAAAGGTTCAGCTGCAAGTTGGCTGTAAATAGAATTAAGTTGCTCAGTTGTCAGGGTTTTTTCAGCATATGGAAATAGTTTTCTTTCTTCAAACCGTATATGGTTGTAAAGAAAATCAGCCAACTGTTCAAGTAATTTCAGATCCGGATCCTTATCAAGCGTAAGTATCATATCCCTGATCTGTTTGTGTTCATCTATCATTTGTTTTACCAGCAGATTTTCAACTGGTAAATATTGAACTAAAACTTTCTCTTCGTCCTTAAAATGTGGTTTAATATGATTGGTCCAAAACCATTTTGTGTAGTTATACATAGCTGCCAGTGAAGTACCGTTTTGCAACCCCTGCCTTATCTTCCACACAAATAAAAGCCCGTCGTGATGTTCACGGCTCAATGGCGCCAATTCTTTGCTGCGTTTAAGTGGTTTAATATTTTTCATCTGTTAAAATTAAACAGAACTAAAATAACGTCTGTATGATATTAAATATCTAAACAGGTGACAATTGTCATATCTGATTTTATCAAAAAAGGGAAAGAAAAAAAGTATTGGAAGGAATCATTTCCTGAATCAGCATTATCGTACCTGAAACTCCGGTACCAATATTTTACGATAGACATGTTGAGTAGCTTAATAGATTGTCTAGCACTTTGTTTCATTCAATAAAGTCTGTGTATTGCAAGCAAAGCAAAACAGTATAATAAATACCGACTTTATAATTAACTAAATTTTCTCCGGGAAATTTTCTATTCACACTTGTTAATAATTATCTTTAGGAAGTAATTGATTTAAGTCTTTATTTTAGAAATGAATGAATAATACACTTGAAGGAAGTAGAGTGTAGTGAGTAAACCCGGTCCTTTTCCGGCATTATGAAAAAATAAAACCCTGCGAATTGACAGAAACGATCATCAACCTCGAAACCGTCAACCCTATCGAGTTCTTCGGAGTTAATAACGGCAAACTAGACATTCTGAAAAAAAAGTTTCCCCTTCTTAAAATTCTATCCCGGGGTACCCAACTCAAGCTTAGTGGATCTACTGAGCAGGTAAGTTCTGCCCGTGAAAAAATTGAGCTCATTGTACAGTACCTGGAAAGGAATGGGCATATGAGTGAGAATTATTTTGAGCAGGTGCTCGGAGGCGACGACGCTGAAACAGTTGACAACTTTGTTGACAGAAACCCCAATGACGTTTTAGTTTTTGGGCCCAACGGAAAATCTGTTCGTGCCAGAACTGCCAATCAGAAAAAGCTGGTACAAATGGCAGAAAAGAATGATATTGTTTTTGCCATCGGCCCTGCGGGTACTGGCAAAACCTATACTGCCGTTGCACTGGCCGTAAGAGCTTTAAAAAATAAAGCAGTAAAAAAGATCATTTTAACAAGACCTGCTGTGGAAGCAGGCGAAAACCTTGGATTTCTTCCGGGTGATCTGAAAGAAAAGATAGATCCTTATTTAAGGCCATTATATGATGCACTGGATGATATGATACCTGCTGAAAAGCTGGGATATTATATGAGTACCAGAACCATTGAGATTGCACCGCTGGCTTATATGAGAGGAAGAACTTTGGATAATGCCTTTATCATCCTGGATGAAGCACAGAATTCTACAGATCTGCAATTGAAGATGTTTTTAACAAGGATCGGAGCAAATGCTAAAGCAATTATTACCGGTGATATAACACAGGTAGACCTGCCAAGAAACCAACGGAGCGGATTGCAGAAGGCAGCCCGGATATTAAAAAATATAGAAGGCATTGCGCATATTGAACTGGACGAAGATGATGTAGTACGGCACAAACTGGTTAAGAATATTCTCAGGGCATACGACAAGGAAAGAAAAGTGGAAGAAAGCCAGGAAAATCCTACAAAGCCCTAAAGCATTCAAAGATTTATTACTTTGCAGGAATGAAAAAGTTAATTCAACTCAGTTCATTCCTGCTTTTGTTTTTTTATGGGTGTAATGATGCAGGGAAAACTTCAGATCTGGAATCGGAAAACGATATTGATGCTGCAAGAAATTTTATCAGAGCTGCCCTGGACGGAGATTATGAAAAAGGAAAGAAAATGCTCCTGGGCGATTCTACCAATTTCCAATATTTTGCAGAGTATGAGAAATCTCATGTGAAATTGGATGCTACGGAAAAAAAGAAATACAAGAGTGCTTCTATCAATGTGCATGCTGTCAACCCCATTAATGATTCAACCACAATTATTATTTATTCCAATTCATATAAAAATGACCATGACACTTTAAAGCTGTTAAAAGCACATGGGCAATGGATGGTGGACCTGAAGTTTCTTTTTAACCATGACATGGATACTTTATTGCAAAATCTGAAAAAAACTGATCCGCCGAAATGATCAAATCGCTCATCATGGTAGGTCTTGGGGGTGCAGCCGGAAGCATGCTTCGTTATTTATCACAGCGATGGGTGCATCAGCTTTATCCGCATCCGTTTCCATGGGGAACCATGCTGGTTAATATCACTGGATGTTTTCTTATCGGTGTTTTTTATTCATTGTCTGAAAGGTCAAATGTGTTAACTCCTGAATGGAGGTTATTATTGACAACTGGCTTTTGTGGCGGATTTACAACATTCTCCGCATTTACTTTAGAAGGGATGGATTTATTGAAAGAGAACCGGATTGGCTTGTTGCTGGCCTACATTGCAGCAAGTGTTTTAATAGGATTAGTGGCAACTTATATTGGCATTCGAATCGCTAAATAAATTTTTATGCTTACAATTCTTCACCCCTGGCATGGTGCACATTTTGGGATCAAGGCTCCGGAATTTGTAAATGCAATTATTGAAATACCGCAAGGCAGCCGTTCTAAATATGAAGTAGATAAAGAAACAGGGTTACTGAAACTGGATCGGGTGATTTACTCCTCATTTCATTACCCGGTGAATTACGGATTCATACCGCAAACGCTTGGCCAGGACAATGATCCATTGGATATCCTTGTGATCTGCTCACAAGCTATCCAATCTCTTTGCCTGGTGGAAGCAAAAGTGATCGGAAATATGCAGATGATTGACCAGGGACAGGTAGATGATAAGATCATTGCCGTGGCTGCAAAAGACCCATCTGTGAATCATATCAATCACATCAATGAACTTCCGGCACATTTTATTGCAGAGCTTAAAAATTATTTTGAACAATACAAAGTGCTGGAAAATAAAAAAGTGGAGATTGATAATTTCCAGGATAAAAAAACAGCAATGAAGATCATCAATGATTCCATCGCTTTCTATAAAGAAAATTTCAAAAAATAGTTTTTATATAAAAACGGTTTCATATCAAAATTCATGTTGACAGAGCAAAAAAACATACAAAAGAAAATGAGTACAGAAATTTTATTGACTGTTCTATTGATCGGTCTTTCAGCCGGAGTTCTAAGCGGATTGGTTGGCGTTGGGGGAGGTATCATCATGGTGCCGGCTCTTATATTTTTTATGGGATACACGCAACACCAGGCGCAGGGAACTTCATTGGGAGTTCTTACACTTCCAGTAGTTATCATTGCTTCTTTTTATTATTACCAGCAGTGTCAAAAGCTGGGTACGCCGATGGATTTGAAAGTAATAGGATTGTTAGCTGTCGGATTTTTTATAGGTGGCTACTTTGGAAGCAAACTGGCTTTGTCTTTAAATACAGAAGTACTTAAAAAGATTTTTGCAGTAGTCCTTTTTTACACAGCCATTAAAATGATGGGTTGGGATGCAAGCATCATTAAATGGGCAAAAGGAATGTTTTCATGAAAACTCTTTTAACCAGTATATTATTTTTATTTTTTTTCGTCGCACTAAAAGCTCAAAACCCTTTAGACCCAATTCTAAAATCTTATTTCCGTACACATCCCTTTGATATAAGATTTAGCAGTTTTATTAATTCCCTGCAGGGAGATCCCTGGTTTACGACGGAATTATTTGAACGCAGAAATGATTCTGCTTTTTTTTATTTTACCGGGACTTATAAAAACTTCAATCCTTTTAAATTTAATGCCAAAGAAGTACGATTGATCATTGCAGAAGATCAATTCGTTCATACTGATTCTTTAAAAACGCTGGATACGCTAATTATTATTCAGATCATTGGCGTTATGGATTCATCAGCTGCCGGCCTGTCTTCAGTAAAAGATGAATATAACAGGTTCAGAAAAAAATATTCATCGAAGTTTTGGAAAACCAGTACCGATAATTATGAAAAAGACAATAAACTTATTTGGGAATTGACAAACTTTTTTGTTTTTCCCTTTTCAATTACCCCTTTAACTGTAGCCTGGGGACCCCAGTCATCAACCCAGGATTATGTTTTCACAATAACAATACGAATCAAGGTAAAGGAAAACATGGCTGGTTTTATAATTCCCCCGGAAGGCCTTTAAACATGTTTTGTGTAAATTTCCAATAATTGCATCTTAATTTTTTGAAATAATCTAATTCCAATTTTGAATTCAGATAAAATACAAAATATCAGCGACCAGGAGTTACTTGCAAAATTCAATGAAGATCATGACAACAAGTGGCTTGGAATTTTGCTGCAGCGCTATACCTTGCTTTTACTTGGTGTTTGCATGAAGTACCTGAAAAATGAAGAATTGGCAAA
>CAZOOT010000007.1:29093-40363 GCA_964581455.1 uncultured Chitinophaga sp.
GTACAGCAGATATTTTTGAAAGTAATTTCGGAATTGCACAAATACAAAGTAGCGTATTTTAAAAGCTGGATCTATATGGTTGCCAAAAACCATTGCCTGATGCAACTCAGAAATAAGAACGGCAGGAATACCATTGAAATATCTGACCGGATCAAAACGAATGTAGAAATTACTGACAAGGAAAAGCTGCTGGAAAATGAACGTTCTTATGAATTGATGACCGAAGCCTTAACAGAATTAAACAGGGAGCAACATCAATGTGTAACTTTGTTCTATCTTGAAAAAAAGAGCTATTCAGAAATATGTAAAACAACCGGATTTTCGATGATGCAGGTTAAAAGTTATATACAGAACGGAAAAAGAAATCTTAAAATATTAATTGAAAAAAAACTAAATGAATCCTGATTAGCATACAAAAGTTTATTAATTGATTTATCCAATGGACGAAAAATTAAAAGACATATTATCCAATTTATCATCTGATATTGACCAGGAAATCTTGTTAAAATACCTGCAGGGACAACTTTCAGAAGAAGAAAAGCATGAAGTAGAGAAAAAAATGCTGGATAATGAATTTAATAATGATGCATTGGAAGGATTGGAAGAAATAAAAAACAAAGACAAATTGCATTTCCTTGTTGATACATTAAACCGTGACCTGAAAAAGAATCTTCAGATAAAAAAACAAAGAAGAGAAAAATTCCGCATTAAGGACCAACCCTGGTTATATATTTCCATTCTTATTATTTTACTTCTTATTGTTTTAAGCTATTTTGTAATTCACAGGATGATGCAACAATAGACGAACCCCAATTGGATTAAAAAAAGTATTCCCTTGCCATCGAACAATGATTTTTTAAAAATCAAAAACAGGTACTGAATCATCAATGGACGTTACTGCTCCAATCGAAAAATGCGTCAATATCTTTTTTGAACTGAAGTAATGATGGTTTGTGGATATAATACATATGTCCCGATTCATAAAAATAAAATTTTATATTTTTCCTATGTTCGGGCCTTAGGAACATATGCTCAACATCATATTGTGCAGTAAAGTAGGGAGTGGCAAAATCATAATAACCACATCCAACATACACTTTAAGATTTGGATTTTTTGCAATCGCATCTCTTAAACTTTCAGCAACATTCAGAAACTGGTTTTGGACATTACTGTAATTCCAGGGTGATACGGCTCCAAAAATATCATAACCCTTTTCTTCTTTAAAGTTCAACTCTTTTTGAAAATAATCATTGAGTGCCGATGTAAAAGGGCCATCAATATTTGCAAAAGACGGATCAAAACTAACTCTCTCACCTATATCATCAAGATCACGTCCTGTAAATCTTGCATCCAGCCTGCCAATGGTAAGGCCATCGGATCTTCTTAATTCCTTATAGAAAAAACTTTCTTCTACACGAAGGTTTGCTTTGAGGCAGTAGTCTTTTGAAAGACCTGTATAATAACTCATTTTTTCTGCGATCTTATCTTTATCAGCATCGCTAAGCCAGCCTCCTTTCAAAAGAGCAGAAGCATATTCGCCTAATGCAAATGCCTCACTTTCCTTTAAAGCTTTTTTTAAATCAGCCTGTAATGCGGGTGCCAGTTTTTTATGATACCAGGCTGCTGCCGTATAAGATGGAATGTATAATGCCCTTGGAAGGTCGTTGCCAACATAATAATCGTTGGTTCCAAAATTCAAAACCGGAGATATAAGAAAGATTCCGTTGATATAGATCCGAAAACGATCCTGTAAAAATTTAGAAAGACCGGCAGCCCTGGTTGTACCATAACTTTCTCCAGCCAAAAATTTTGGCGAACCCCATCTTTCATATCTCGATAAAAAATGCCTGATGAATGAGCCAATGGAGGAGATATCCTCTACATACCCATGAAACTGTTTTGGGTTTTCACCGGTAGCAGCTCTGCTGAATCCCGTAGATACCGGGTCGATAAAAACAAGATCTGTTTTATCTAACCAACTGTACTCATTATTTATATACTGATAAGGTGGAGCAGGCGCAGTACCATCCTCATGAAGTAAAACTCTTTTGGGACCCAGGCCTCCTAAATGTAACCAAACGGATGAGGAACCCGGCCCTCCATTAAAAGTAAAACACAAGGGTCTTTTACCAGCTTCTTCGCCATCTTTTTTGTAATAAGTAAAAAACACTTTGGCTATTAATTTACCTGTATCATTTTTAAGATCCAGGTATCCTGTCTGAGTTGTATAGTCAATTTTTTTACCGCTTATTGTCACACTATTTTTAGTGGTTACTGTTTGCACGCCGGCAGGCATAAGCTCTTTCTGGGCATTAGTAAAAAATCCACTAAGCATGAAGAGGGAAACTATCGATATTTTTCTCATAATAATCTGGTATTATTTAGTATGCTAAATGTAAATATTAATACTGAATTTTGAAGAGTTCATTTGCTCTTACCTCCTGTCATTCCTTCAATTCAGAAGGGAATTGCAATATTTTTATAATGGTTTCAATTCCATGAAAATAGTACAGCAATAGCTGTTACCTTAAAAAATCTTAGCTTTCGTTTTCATTAATTTCATACATTTAATATTCACCATTTTAACCTGTAATGCGTAAGGTCTGTATATTGACATTTTCACTGTTTCTTTTTACAAAAAACAGCTCTGCGCAATTACGTATCCCTGCAATCCTTACTTCGGGGATGGTTATTCAGCAAAATGATTCCGTGATGCTTTGGGGTTGGGACAATCCCGGATCAAAAGTTTATATTACTACAAGTTGGGATAACAAAAAGGATTCAACAGTTGTAAACAACAAAGCCAACTGGAAAATAAAAGTAAAGACACCAGCAGCAGGCGGACCTTTTACCATTACCCTGGAAGGAAACGGCAAACTAATCCTGAATGATGTGCTGGTAGGTGAAGTTTGGTTATGCTCTGGTCAGTCAAATATGGAATGGAGTTATATGAATGGACTTGAAGATATAAAAGCAGAGTTACCGACTTGCTTCAATTCCAATATCCGGTTTTTTAATATCCCAAAAACAACAGCAAATCATCCGCAGGATGATGTAAAGGCTAATTGGACTATCTGTGATTCAAATACGCTAAAAACTTTCAGCGCTGTTGGATATTTTTTTGGAAAAAAATTAAATTCAGAACTCAATATTCCAATTGGTTTAATTAATGCAAGCTGGGGAGGAACACCGGCAGAAGTGTGGACACCGGAAGATATTTTCAAAGATGATGAAGAACTGAGACTTTCGTTAGCTAAGTTGCAAGGCTTTCGCTGGTGGCCGAACCATGATGGTCTCTGTTATAATGCAATGATCGACCCCATCACCAAATTTAATATCGCCGGCACCATCTGGTACCAGGGAGAAAGCAATACACTTAACAATAATACTTATCATAAGTTGTTCACCCGCATGATCCGTTCCTGGAGAGATACCTGGAAAAAAGATTTTCCTTTTTATTTTGTTCAAATAGCACCTTTTAATTACAATTTTAATAATGTAGGGGCCATGATCCAGGAGGCACAAAGAAAAGCAATGGATTTTCCTCATACAGGAATGGTAGTAATAACAGACCTGATAGATTCTGTAACAAATATCCACCCTTCCAATAAACAAGATGTTGGATTTCGGCTTGCAAATTGGGCCTTGGCCGAAACATATAACAAAAAAATTACCGGCTATAAAAGCCCTTTTTACAGAAGTAAAACGACCAATAAAAACAAGATCACTTTAAGTTTTGATAACGCTTCAAAAGGGTTAACAGCAAAAGGTGATATTACCGGTTTTTTTATTTCCGGAGTTAAAGAAGAGTGGTTTCCTGCTGAAGCAAGAATAGAAAAAGATAAGATCACAGTGTGGAGCGATAAAGTTCCCAACCCATTGCATGTTAGGTATGGGTTTGGTAATACCATCATTGGCAACGTGTTCAGTAAAGAAGGGTTACCTCTTTGCCCATTCCGAACAGACAACTGGCAGGTAAACCAAAGCCAAATAAAATAAAAACTTCCGGTAACACTTATCCCCCTATCTTTGCGCCTCAAATTTGAGTTCTGCAGTTTTAGGCAAGTAAACGATATTTTCTGCTAAGCATTTTCTGCTAAATAGTAAGTCCTTCTTCCCACTGCTCGATCCTCAGATCATTTATTTATTATTTAAAAGAAAAACAAAGATGAACATTTATGTTTCAAACTTAAGCTTCAACGTACAAGATGAAGACTTAAAAAGTTATTTTGCTGATTACGGAGAAGTAACTTCAGCTAAAGTTATTACTGACAAATTTACTAACCGCAGCCGTGGTTTTGGATTTGTTGAAATGTCTGATGACGAAGCAGCTCAAAAAGCAATTACTGAATTAGACGGAGCTACAGTTGATGGCCGTGCCATCAAAGTAAATGTGGCAAAACCTCGTGAAGAAAGATCAACTAACGAACGCCGTCCTATGGCAGGAAGTCGTTGGTAATATTTACGAATTAACTTTTTTAAAGGGTTCAGCAATGAACCCTTTTTCATTTTTAGGGGCTCTTGCAAGAAATCAATAATCCTTTATCTTTACCAAAACCTCGAAAATGACTAGCGAACAGATCAGTAAATTCATTGAAGCTTCTCACCTCGCAAAAAACCCAGTTAAGATCGAATTCAAAACCAGGTCTTCAATCAATGGTTTATTCCTTCAGGGAACAGACTATAATGAGTTAAAAGTGAAAAACTTTTGGCGCATTGTTGCAGAAGCCAGGGTAAAAGACTGGAAGAATACGAATGATATCAATCTCTCAAGAATTTTTAATGGTGCAGAGTTTACCAAACTCAGTGCAATAAAATAATAAAAAAAAATCCTGCTATTTAGCAGGATTTTTTTTTATTTCTTAAGTGATTTCTTTTTTGTTTTTTTTAATGCAGCATCTATAGCAGCACTTAGATTTGCCAGAGTGGGTTTACCCGCAACAGCAACATCATTTACAAAAAACGCAGGAATTTCTTTTACTCCTTTTTTTATACCTTCTTTAAGATCATCCTGCACCTGCCATCCAAATGTTCCGTTTACAAGATCATCAAGAAATTTCTTGTCCCTGATGCCTGCATCTTTACTATGCAATTTTAAACTAACTGTACCCAGGTTTCTGCGATTGCTGAATAGAATATTATGCATTTCCCAGAATTTTCCTGATTGTGCGGCCGCTACAGCAGACTCACTTGCTTTCATACTTCGCTGATGAACCAGGGTTAAAGGGAAATGACGGAAATTGAACCTTATCTTTCCATCATACTTTTCCAGTAACTGTTTTACAACTTCATTTGCTTTGGCACAATCTTCATTTTCATATTCGCCAAATTCCATTAAAGTAACTGCTGCTTTTACATTTCCAACAAATACATCTTTAGGTTTAATGATTTCTATAACTTCTTTCGTAAATGCCATAAAATTTCTGCTCCTTTCTTTTCCTTTCGGGATTTATTTTAAAATATTGTTTTCATGCCTTTTTTCATCTAAATCATCAATCTGCCCTTCATTTCTAAACACCACAACGTTGTCAAAAACATCCACCAGAACAGCCTTTGATTTGTCCAGATTGCCAGCCAAGATACGTTTACTCAATGTATTCACAATTTCCTTTTGAATTAACCTTTTCAGTGGTCTTGCACCAAATTGAGGATCAAAGCCTTGTGTGACTAAAAATTCAAGTGCATAGTTACTGAATTTTAGCGAAATTCCATTCTGTTCTCCCAATTTCTTAAGGCTTTCCAATTGAATTTTTATTACCCCCAATATGTCTTTTTTCATTAAAGGACGGAACATAATGATCTCATCAACCCTGTTTAAAAATTCGGGACGGATAGTTTGTCGCATTAAAGTCATCACTTCTTTCTTCACAGATCTAGTAACTTCCTCTACATTATCCTCTGTCACTTCTTCAAATGCTTCCTGTATTAAATGACTGCCGATATTACTTGTCATAATAATAATTGTGTTCTTAAAATTCACCATTCGCCCCTTATTATCCGTTAACCTTCCATCATCCATTACCTGTAATAAAATATTCCACACATCCGGATGAGCCTTTTCTATTTCATCCAATAAAACAACACTATATGGTTTTCTTCTTATGGCCTCTGTCAATTGCCCGCCTTCGTCATAACCCACATAGCCGGGAGGAGCTCCGACCAAACGACTGACAGAATGTTTTTCCTGGTATTCACTCATATCAATTCTCGTCATCATACTTTCATCATCAAATAAATATTCGGCCAGGGCTTTTGCCAATTCTGTTTTTCCAACTCCGGTAGTTCCTAAAAAAATAAATGAGCCGATTGGTTTTTTAATATCATGTAATCCGGCACGGCTTCTTCTTACTGCATCAGCTACAGCGGTGATCGCTTCATCCTGTCCAACTACCCTTTCATGTAAATGCGATTCAAGATTTAAAAGTTTTTCTCTTTCAGATTGCAACATTTTTGAAACAGGAATTCCCGTATGTTTTGAAATGCTTTCTGCAATATCTTCTGCATCCACTTCTTCCTTCAACAGTCTTTTTTCAGTACTTGCATCTAATTTTTTACTAAAGTCAGTGATAATTTCTTCCTGTGCTTTTATTTTACCATATCTGATCTCAGCTACTTTTCCATAATCCCCTTCCCTTTCCAATCTTTCTGAAAGTTGTTTTAGATTTTCAATCTCTGCTTTTGCATTCTGCACTTTCTCTACCAATTCTTTTTCCTCTTTCCATTTGGCATTTAAAGTATCTCTTTCCACAGAAAGGTTTGCAATCTCAGTATTCAATTCTTTCAATTTCTTTTCATCCTTCTCTCTCTTAATGGCCTCTCTTTCTATTTCCAATTGCCGGATCTGTCTTTCCAGTGTATCCAGTTCCTCAGGCATTGAATTCATTTCCAACCTTAGTTTTGCTGCGCTTTCATCTATCAGGTCGATTGCCTTATCTGGCAAAAAACGATCAGTGATATAACGATCAGATAACTCTACTGCTGCAATGATGGCTTCATCTTTTATTCGAACATGATGAAAGGTTTCATACCTGTCTTTCAACCCGCGAAGTATGGATACTGCGTCTTCCACGGAAGGTTCGCTGATCATTATTTTCTGAAATCTTCTTTCCAGTGCCTTATCTTTTTCAAAAAATTTCTGATACTCATTTAAAGTTGTTGCACCCACTGCCCGCAAGTCTCCTTTGGCCAATGCAGGTTTTAATATATTGGCGGCATCCATAGCACCTTCTCCGCCCCCGGCACCCACCAATGTGTGGATCTCATCAATAAACAATATGATTTCACCGTTGCTTCCGCTCACTTCTTTCACCACAGCTTTTAATCTTTCTTCAAATTCACCTTTATACTTGGCTCCGGCAATCAATAATCCCATGTCTAAACCATAAATGATTTTTGATTTAAGATTTTCAGGCACATCGCCGTTTACTATCCGGTGAGCAATTCCTTCAGCAATGGCGGTTTTACCTACTCCAGGTTCACCCACAAGAATGGGATTGTTCTTTGTTCGTCTTGAAAGTATATGTAATGTTCTCCTGATCTCTTCATCGCGGCCAATTACCGGGTCCAGTTTGCCAAGTGATGCCAGTTCATTTAAATTTTTGGCATATTTATTCAAAGCATTGTATTCCTGGCTCTGTGTCTGTGATGTTACTGTTTCTCCTTTTCTAAGCTCCTTAATAGCGGTTATTAATCCTTTTTCTGTTAATCCTGAATCTTTCAGCAGTTTTGATACATTATCATTTCCCTGGAGTAAAGCAAGCAACAAATGTTCAGTTGTTACAAATTCATCTTTGAATTGCTTTAGTACCGCTCCTGCTCTTAACATGATTGCATTTACATCACGGCTTATAGACTGCGCCGCTTCACCTGATGTTTTTGGTAATTTGGCAATAAGCTCTTCAAGTTTTGTATCAAGAAGATTTATTGTAACATTATTTTTCTTAAGCAAATATTCAACAGGAGAATCCTCTTGCTCCAACAATGCCTTTAAAATATGTTCCGATTCTATATTCGGATTCTGTGAATTAAAAGCTAATTGCTGGGCCGATTGAATGGCTTCTGCTGCTTTAATAGTAAAATTTCCTAAGTTCATATATTAATATTTTTTTCCTCAAAAATCACAAAGGCGCAAAGTGTTTTATTTGTAGCCTGGTGCTTTCGTGGTGATATTCAATTAATTTTAAACAATAGTCGCAAACAACAATCCAACACTCTAATTCAGAAACTATGTCATTTAAAACAACAATGTACTGCCTGAAATGCACGTTTACTGCTGCTTGCCTGCTAATCTTACAGGTTTCATACGGCCAATTCAATTTCAGCGAACTTGATAAGAATCTCGAAGAAAAGCAAAAGATAATCGGAAAAGATTTTGTAGTGATGATTTGGTCTAACAGGACTCCTTCGGAGAAGAAAGATGATACGCTTATTTATAAAAAAGAAGTGGGGGAATATAAAAGTAAAACGGTTGCACCCATTGCCAGTTGTAGCAAATGGCTGACTGCTGCTTTAGTGATGCAGTTTGTAGATGAAGGAAAAATTTCGCTTGATGATAAAATAATAAAATGGCTTCCTGAATTTGAAAAATACAGAAAGAGTTATATCACCATTCGTCATTGTCTTTCGCATATGACCGGAATAGAAGATGAAGACCGGTTTTTAAAAAAAATATTTCAACGCAAAAAATTTACTACTCTTGAAGAGGAGGCCAATAGTTTTGCAGCAAAAGAAATAAGAGCAAATGCCGGCACAGATTTCTGGTATGGAAATATAGGCCTCAATATAGTTGCAAGGGTATTGGAAATTGTAAGTAAAAGAAGATTTGATCAGCTGATACGCCAGAAATTATTTGTTCCGCTTGGTATGCGTAATACAACTTTCACAACATTAGACGGAAGCATTCTCAATCCATCCGGAGGTGCAAGATCAACTGCAGATGATTATATGAGGTTCCTGGTTATGCTGATGAACAAAGGAAAATACCGTGGCAAACAGATCTTAAGTGAAGAATCAGTGAATGAAATGATGAAAGCACAGACAACACCTGAAATGATCAGGTATGCTCCAAAGGCAGCAGAAGGATTCAATTATGCACTTGGGTCCTGGGTGATTGAAGAAGAAAATGGCAAGGGAAAAGTTTTAGCCAGTCCCGGATTATTTGGTACCTGGCCAATGGTTGATTTTTGCCGGGGCTATGCTTATATTCTTTTTGTAAAAAACTTTTTGGGAGAAGAAAGGGCAGATATACATTTGGAAATAAAAAAAGTGATTGATCAGCAACTGCGGGGAGATTGTAAATAAAAATTTCGTGTGTTTGCTGATAAGTAATTACCTATTCGTTGATTTAGTTTGCTTCGGCTTGCCAGCGGCAAACATTTTATTCTTTTACTCCTATCGGCAAGCCTCGCAATGAGGAAGACTCTGTGGGGTCGGCTTTGTTTCAAACTTCCGGAGTCTTCGTCATTGCGAGGCCGGCAAATAAAGTACAGCTGCTTATTTGGTTCATAGACCGAAGCAATCTGAACAGCAAAAACAATCTGTTCCATGCTTAGCAGAACAGAAAACAGAAACCTGAACGGAGCGTCGCAACGGAAGTCCAATAGTAGCAATAAAGCCAGACTAAAAAAAACATTCACTACTTCTTATACTTCACCTTCCCACCCACAATCGTCATTACAATTTTTGTATTACCAATCTCTTCATCCTTGCAGGTTATAAGATTATTGGATAAAACAGTTATGTCTGCATACTTACCAACTTCCAGACTTCCTTTTTCTTTTTCTTCAAAAGCTGCATAAGCGTTTGCCAAAGTATACGAATAGATCGCTTCCTCCCTGGACATTTTTTGTTCAGGATAAAAAGCATTTCCATCTTTCATTTTCCGGGTAACTGAAGAATAAAAATTAGCAATCGGATCAATGTTCTCCACCGGAACATCTGTACCATTGTTTACCACAACTCCTGCTTTTAAAAACGATTGCCATACATAAGCTCCTTCGGCCGATCGTTTATCACCTAATCTTTTTGGAACAAATGGTGCATCACTGGTGCAATGAATGCCTTGCATGGATGCGATAACATTCCATTCTTTAAATCTTGGTATCTCTGCCGGGTTCACATGCTGGGCATGCTCTACTCTCCAACGATGATCCTTGTCTTTCTGATTCTTGATCTGCCCGGCAAAAATGTCTATTACTTCTTTATTTGCCCTGTCTCCAATTGCATGAACACATAATTGAAGATTGTTTGTCCAGCAGAAATCAGCAATAGCCTTTAGTGAATCAACATTAAATGTATTTTGTCCGTAAAATCCAGTACGGTCTGTATAAGGTTCCAGTAACCAGGCACCGTAAGAACCTAATGCACCATCTAAAGAAACCTTCACTGCTTTTACAGTTAAATGCCCATTGCCTTCATTTATCACCGGGAATACATTTGCATTAGCCCGAAGTGAAGCATTTCCATCTCTCACCATCAACCAATGCCGGATATTTAATTTGTTTTGCTGCGCCAGTTCTTTCATCCAGGCTACTTGCAAAAATGATGATCCTGCATCCTGGAAACTTGTTACGCCATTACGCAAACATTCTTCTTCAGCCAGTCTTATACTTTCAATCCACTTTGCTTTTCGCTCTGCTTCACTTTGCAGGTTTACCCATTGGCCATAAACCCTGCCTGCAAGTCCCTGTGCAGTTTCTTCCAGCACACCCAATATTCTTCCACTCTTATCTTTTACAATATCTCCACCCTTTGGATTTGCAGTGGCAGCAGTAATACCGGCCAGTTCCATTGCTTTCGCATTTATATAACTGCTATGTCCGCTGGCATGTGTAAGCAAAACGGGATTATCGGGAGAAACCTTATCCAACTCTTCATGATAAGGATAACCCAAATAATTTTTAGCAGGTGATGGGCTCCATTTTTCCTGGTGCCAGCCACGGCCAATGATCCAATCTCCGGGTTTTGCTTTTTTAACCGCATCTGCAACCAATGCCACTATTTCATCCCAGTTTTTTACGTTCATCAGGTTCAGATTTACCAAAGAAGAACCCAATCCATGGATATGCCCATGCCCTTCAATGATGCCGGGCATAACAAATTGTCCGGCACAATCAACAACTTCAGTTTTTTCGCCAATATATTTTTTTACATCTTCATCAGATCCCACAAAAACAATCTTCCCATCTTTTATGGCAATGGCTTCTGCATTTGATTGCTCTTTGCTAACTGTATAAACCTGCGCATTGTTCAGTACCATATCGGCTTGTTG
>CAZOOT010000007.1:40383-54280 GCA_964581455.1 uncultured Chitinophaga sp.
AAAAATTATTTTTAATAAAAATTTTTTAAATTTTTTTTCATATTCATCTTTTTAGTTTGCTTAAATTTAAAATTGATAAAACACGTTTTCAAAAATACAATTAATCATTTCATTGAGTGATTCATTTTCCAGGCTTTCAATTTTCACTTATTTCTTTACCGGGCTATTATTTAAATAAAACGCCCCCTGATTGCTGCCACTGAATAAATATATTTTCTTTCCTACTGTTGCTTTATGTTTTTGATAAATTTCTTTCACAGTAAGTTTACCAGGTTTTCCATAACTCAAAACACAAACTGTACCTCCGCTACCCCCTCCGGTCACCCTTGCTCCATATACTCCATTCTCAGGACCAGCATCGGTAACGGCAGAGACTATTTCATCGGTAAATTTATTTCCCAAACCAACAGCACTGTAGCTCTTGTGGCTTTCCAGCATCAGTTCGCCCATTTTTATTAAACTGCGATGCTTGTCTTCATGTTTTGAGAAATTCTGTAACAAATCCCTGAATGCATTCACCCTGAAATTTTCGTAAACAGGATGTGCAGCACAAACTTTTAAATAATATTTCTTTTCCGGATCAATAGCAGTAACTGTATCTATTGAAACACCGTACTTTGCCAAAAACTCTTTACCGGTTATTGAATCAGGAAGAATGTCAGCATATGATTTTTCAAATTCTGCAATAGAAATATTTGCAAGAAATCCATCATAAGGAATTTTATTTCCGGCTTTTTGTTTTGCTTCTTGTAATTGATCAACAGATGCACCGTTTTTTTGAGCAATAATTGTATAAGCCATAAATGCTGCAGCCCTTACATCGCTGTAAGAGGCTCCGCTGACTGCATGCCGAATTCCGCTATCAATTCCACTGAATGAAATTCCTTTTGGTATAGTGATAGGATCAAAAACTTCGTGAGGCTGGCAGATCAAAGGCAATAATTTATTTTTTTGACCCAAGTGTGTAGTTAGTTGATCCATAAGTCCGCATGGTGCACCTACTACAAGGTTCTCCGCTTTCTGTGCAAATACCGCCAGTTCCAGTTTTTCCAAATTCAGCTTATACAATTTATTTAGAGCATTCATCATGGCTACTTCCAGTGCCGCTGAAGATGACACTCCCTTTCCCCAGGATAATTCAGATTCAATAAAAATGTTTAACCCGGAAAGGGAGAGTTTTTTTTCTTTTTGCAAAACCAGCATACAGCCCAGTAAATATAAAGCCCAGTTTCCCTCATTTTTCTGTTTGATGACTTTAGCAGCATCTGCATAAGATTTTCCAGACAATAGTAAAATGTCAATTTCAAATTCAGCAGATTTAGTTTTTGTTGTTTGGGTTTTTATTCTAACCAGATTGTCATTTCGTTCCTGGATACTCACTGATGTAAGTTCCTTTACCGGCATTTGAAGAAGAAGTGAACCGGAGTAATCGGCAATGCCACCCATTACATCCAGCCTGCCGGGTGCAGATGCAGTTATTACCGGATTATTTTTTGTAAAAAAATTTATCATACTTGAATCCGTCTTAATTCCGCTGCTTTTTCTTCTGGCATTGTATCAGCCATAAAAGTATCTGCGCCTGTCTCGGGGCCAGCAAGAAATTTCATTAAACCAGGCTGACGTAAAGGAGGGCAGATGATAAGATGCATATGGTAATCTTCATAATTTTCTCCATCAACCGGTGCCTGTGCAAATGCCAATACATAAGGAAAACTGCTTTGAAAATTTGCATCAAACTTTTTGGTGACTGCCTGGAAAACCTCCGCCATTCCTTTCAAGTCCTCATCACACATTGTAATGAGTGATGCATGTCTTTTTTTGGGAAATACATAGGTTTCATAAGCAAATCTTGCAAAAAAAGGGATGAAGGCAATGGCATGTTTGTTTTCTGCAATGATCCGTATTTCATCTTTCTGCTCAGCAGCAATGATGTCACTGAAAATATTTTGCTGATTTGATTTTTTATATTCAGCGGCAGCTGCCAGTTCCTTTTGAATAACATTAAAAACAAAATCAACAGCATAGATCTGGCAATGCGGATGAGGATTGGATACACCAACAATTTCTCCTTTATTCTCAAATATCAGAACTGATTTGATTTTTTCATGCTGCTGAAAAAAAATCATTTCCTCTTTCAATGTTTTTAAGACATCCGCAACCTTTTCAGTACTTATATCATTTAATGTCACATTATGCCTGGGGTCGTAACAAACCACTTTTGCAATTCCACCGGCTTCAGATCTTTTATATAAGCCGGCATGCTGACTTTGAAATTCCCCTGGTATAGCTGGGGCATTCAATCCCACTACCGGGTGGTCATTTTCAAAAACAAAAACATTTTCATAAGCAGGGTTTTGAATACCGTTCACTCTTTTGTTTCCGGGACATAAGTAACAAGCCGGATCATAAGGAGGCGCCGGCTTTCCTGATTCCTTTTTCTCAATATTCCAGGGCCGGTTATTCCGATGCGCTGCATAAACCACCCACTCACGGCGAAGCGGATGCCATCTTTTTTCCCATTGGCCGTATTTGACAATTTCATTAATCATCCTTCGAATTATTTTTTACCTGTTGATATAGTGATACCCATCACAAAAAACATTTTCAACTTACCAATACACAATATACAAAGCTGTGAGCAATGACGGTGCTTAAATTGTGTCGGGGTGCATTCCAAAAAAAAATCCTACCGGGATAAAAGAACTTGCATAACTTAATGTTTTTCTTAAAATGAAATAGTATGTATGAACACAAGAAAGATAAAATGATTCCTTTAAAAACATTCTATAAACGGATCTTAAAGAACCTGGTGATCGCCAGTTTAATAATGTTTGCCTGTTTACTTATCGGCATTTTTGGATATCATTACACAGCCGGAATCGGGTGGCTTGACTCATTGCATAATGCTTCAATGATACTTAGTGGCATGGGGCCGGTAGTAGAAATAAAGACTGTAGGGGGAAAATGGTTTTCTTCTTTGTATGCACTTTTTAGTGGCGTAGTTTTTATTACCAATATCGGAATTATTCTGGCGCCTGCCATTCACAGAATTATTCACAGACTACATCTGGAGGAATAAAAAATTGAATATAGCGACAACCACAAAATTTATAAAATCCTTGGCTAATCAACTAGGGTTTGACTATTGCGGTATTGCCCGTGCAGAATTTCTTTCTGCTGATGCAAGACGGCTGGAAAGCTGGCTGAGTAAGGGTATGCATGGCACAATGAGTTATATGGAAAATCATTTTGACCTGAGGGTAGATCCCTGCAAGCTGGTGCCCGGTGCGAAATCTGTGATCACTTTACTCTTAAATTACTTTCCTTCCGAAAAACAAAAAGAAAAAGCTCCGAAGATCTCCAAATATGCTTTTGGCAAAGACTATCATGAAGTGATAAGGGAGAAATTAAAAGAACTTTTAGCATCTGCCCGAAAAGAGATCGGGGAAATCAACGGACGGGGCTTTGTTGACAGTGCTCCTGTATTGGAAAGATCATGGGCAGAACGCAGCGGGCTTGGCTGGATTGGAAAAAATGGAAACCTGATCAATAATAAAACTGGTTCTTTCTTTTTTATTGCCACATTGATCACTGATCTGGAGCTGGAATATGATGACCCGTTTGCAAAAGATTATTGTGGCACATGCACCCGTTGTATTGATGCATGTCCAACCGATGCCATTCTTCCGGATAAAGTAGTAGATGGGAGCAAGTGTGTTTCTTATTTCACGATTGAACTAAAAGAAATGATAATAGCGGAGGAAATGAAAGGTAAATTTGAAAACTGGGTATTTGGCTGTGATATCTGCCAGGATATTTGCCCATGGAACAGGTTTTCAAAACCAAACACTGAACCTGCATTTAAACCAATTCCTGAAATACTAAACCTATCCAATACAGAGTGGGAAGAAATGAGTGAAGAAGTTTTTAAAAATATTTTCAATCATAGTCCTTTAAAAAGGACAAAATACAATGGCATGCAACGAAATCTAAAGTTCATAAAAACCAGTCCTTAAAATTGCCAGCCAACTTTCAGCATGATCCTTCTCAAATTGTAAACATTTTCCCTTTTTAATAATTCGGATGTCCTCCAGTCAAGATAGGTTTCAGTTTCTTTAAGATTTTTTTGAGAATAACCAATAGCCAAAACAAGTGCTCCTTCTTTTTTCATTTTTATATTATATCCCAAACCAATATCATTATACATGCCATTTTTAAAACTATTACTCGCATTTCCATTCCAGATAGAAGGATCATCAAAAAACTGATCCTGAATCCAGTTAAAGTTGATACCGGCATCTCCATAAACAAAATACTTGTTTTTCTTTTTTCCCTGAAGAGGTCCTTTTGGACCAAATTCATAACGCAGGTCCGCAAAAACTGGAACGGAACGGTATAAATAATAATCTATAGCTGTGCCTAGTCCGGCAAACAAGGCACCTTTCTGAAACCCGTTTACCGACTGAAGGTTTGCAGACACAGAATTATTTCCATTCACCAATGTTACAGAATTGACAGAGTGAAATTCCTTCCGTACTTTTTTTTCCTGAGCAATCAGAAAACTATTTGAGTAAATAAATATGACTGCTATTAAAACCCTTTTAACCATGATATTTAATTTTTTACTGACAACACACTTAGTTGCGTAGCTGTTCCCGCTGAATTATAAGTATACTGGTAAAGCCCGTTTTTTGCAACAACAAGAGCCCATCCATTAATGGCAATGATATCATAAGCCTCATATTCACCAATCGTGTTTAATAAAACAAGATTATTTACATTGGAGGCATTGTAAAATTTTAATCCGGCTTTGCCATCACAAATCATAAGTATGTTTCCGTCTTTTGCCAAACCATGCGGATTCTTCATGGGGTAGGTCTTAACAAGTGTTGGCTGATTAAAGTTTAAAATATCAAGAACCTCCAGCTGGTCGGTAAATCCCTGGCAGGCATTTCCCGAACGGAGCGTAACATAAGCATGGGTATTATCTGCAATTACCGGATCGCAACTGCGAACATGTGAAAAAGAACCTTCCCTGACTGGCAAAGCCGGATTGCTGATATTAAAAATAAACATCCCTGAATTGGAACCAATGAAGAGGCGATTATTAAAAGGATAAATTGTTTCAATTCCCCAACCAAGATTAACCTTATTATTAAAAACAGGGTCGGTTGGATTTGCAATAGAGACAACGTTTAACGATGATTCAGAAACTGCATAAAGATGATTGCTGACAATCGTAAACCTGGCCATTGAACCGCCTACGCCAAATGGCGAACCGCCAGCTGCTCCAGCAGCCCCACTAAAATTTTGGGTCAATAAAACATCAGAACTTTTTAACCCAAAAAAGATGCCCCCATTTCCACCACAATTGGTTTCTGCTATTGTATCCCTCCTGATCCAGTCTACAATTACGGCCGATGTATTTGGCGAAAATCCATTTCCCCAGAAACGTTCAGGAAAAATATTCGGTGTGAATTTCTTAACCTGTGTATTGTGCGGATCAGTTATGTCAATTGTGACCAGGTCAGTATAAAAATCGGCATAAAGTATATTTCCTTTTACCGCCAAATCCATGTTTCCGGGTATATCAATAAATGAAATATTCTTTGGAGAGGAAGGATTTGAATTATCTATGATGTGTATTCCCCGATCCAGTTCATTCAGAAAAATATAATTTCCGCGAATATATATTTTGCCCGGTCTTTCAATTTCTCTTGCAGCATTGTTTTTGATATTGGACCTTACCTCATCTTTTGTTTTATACACAGGCACCCAATAGGTGAAGCTGCTGGTACACTGATCTTTTACACAACCATTTAAAAAAAAGATAAGCAAAAATGAAATTAAAATACTGAAAGGAATTTTTATAACTCTCATAACATTGATTTTAAATGCTGACAACGATAAATTCCTCTTCGTTGCATCATTTTCTCTCGGGAAATAAAATTTTAGTCCGGATTCCGGGCATCAGCAAATATTTTTCACCTTCAAAAGAGTTGTCGAGAAAACGACTAATATGAACATTTAGCACCGGGCCAACACTCCATTGAATATTTTTGGAAGAGAAGGTCCATAACAGCCCGGGAGATAAACTGAATTGTGTTTTTTTGAATTGATCTTTATTCTCATAATATATTCCTCCGAATGCAGTATCATATACCAAAGTATTGGAAGATATCATCCGGCCTGTTTTAATTCCAAGATCCAGGTAAAGTGGTTTAGCGGCATTCTTATTTATTTGAAATAAGAAATTTATGGGAAGTTCAATAAAGTGATACCGATTTGTAAAGCTATTACCGGGATTTGCTGCCCGGTAACCCTGTGTAGCACCAAATAAAGGCTGTGGCTGGCTTGAACCCTGGTTTAAAAGCCGGAAGTCCCCAACCCGAATGCGATCACTGTAATAACTATATTGTAAACCCAGTGAAAATTCTGTTTTAGCTGAAATTCTTTTTTGAACAAACCCACCTATCTGAAAGGCAAAGCCTGAATTTCTGCCGGAAGCTGCTGCAGGTGGCACAGGAAATCCGCCAGGAGGTGCGCTGGCTAAATCAGCACTTTTATTTCCGGAAAAAGAAATTGTCTGGTTTACCAATGATGAAATGCCGGGAGCAAACTGTACGCCCCATTTCCATTTTTTTGAAATTGCAGGTTGCTTTTTTGTTTCAGCCATTGGATCAGCAATTGATTCGGGCTTTTGCAATGAATCAACCTGAAACTTGCTTTCAGCCTGAACTATGCTATCACTGATTTTTTCAATTTCTTTTGGAGTTGCAGAATCACTTGTTACCACCGGAAATTCTTTACTGTCGTTGATTTTATTTTCTGCATCAATTTTTACAACAGCTATGTCTTTTAGAATTTGTGTTTCAACTGTTTGTTCAATTGCAGATTTGGCATTTGCAGATACAGGCTTTTCAGAAATTTGATTTTTTTGCGTTATACCTAATTCTGAAATTTCTTTTATTGGCTTCACTTTTCTAACAGTAATTATTTTTTCTCTTACCGGTTCAGGTTGCTGCTCATTCTTTGTCAAAATATTTTTCTTCTTTTCAATATTTTCATCTGCCAGATCAGCCTGAATTATATTTCCGGGAATAGTATTTTTAATACTGTCATCAGTTGAAATTTTTTCTTTTGGCAACAAAACCGACTCTTTCATCGCTGGTTCCTTTTCGCTGAATAAAACATCACGTTGCCAATAACCCAATAAAGCGATGGCTCCGAAAAAAAGAATAAAAAAAATTCTTCTTTGTTTCTTTTTCCTGATCCGTTCTTCCACTTTGACCCATACTTCCTCGGAGGGTTTTACTTTAAACCCCTGCATTTCCTGTTGTATGTTTTTTTCAAAATTAGCTTCCGACATACGATCCGGTTTTATTTATATACTCGTTATTGTTTTCTATCCAGCTGATCAGCAGATTTCTTGCCCTGGAATATTGCGACCGGGAAGTCCCCTCATTTATACCCAGCATTTCACCTATTTCCACATGATTAAATCCTTCTATTGCATAGAGGTTAAAAATAGTTTGGTACCCTACCGGTAATTGTCTGATCAGGTTGGCTAATTCTTTTCCTGTAATTTTTAATTCTGGATTATCATCAATAACCGGGTGAAGTTTTTCGTCCTCAAATGAAAATTCGTGGCGATTGCGGGATTTTTTTTTCAGGAAATTCAATGAAGTTGTCACCATGATCCTCCTGATCCAACCACCCAGCTCCCCTTGCTGCTTGTATTGACTTAAATGTGTAAAGACTTTTACAAAACCATCCTGTAATACATCTTCTGCATCAGCTATGGATTTTGTATATCTATAGCAAACTCCCATCATGGTTTCGGCAAAATGATCATATAGCTGCCGCTGGGCAGCAGGATTCTCCCTGATGCATTCTTTTACCAGTTTATTAAAATCCATCATCCTTTCTTAAATTAACTGACAACCGACTCTGGAATATCGTTGCTTCAGGTTAAACTTATTCTCATAATATTAGTCGAAGCAGCCATTGCTTTGTAAAGCTGGCTGAAAATAATTACAATTTTTAACCAAAACATTTTTCCCGATGCTTAAAAAAAACCTTAACCTGCTGGCATTTATTCTCTCACTGTTTATTTTTTCCTGCCAAAGAGAAATTGATAACAATCTTCCGGACAATGAGCCCGGCATAGTTATAAACCCTGTGCCGGTTACAGGAGGTCTTTCCGGAAAAATAATTAATGAAAATAATGCAGCAGTGGCGGGTGCTACAGTAAGGGCAGGAAGCAATGTGACCACTACTGATAACCGGGGGCTTTTTAATTTTAGCAATATCCAGATGGATAAAATTGCCAGTATGGTTACAGTAGAAAAAACAGGCTATTTTAAAGGGATACGTACATTTTCTGCTAGTGCCAATGCGATCAACTTTGTAAAACTTAAACTAATTCCAAAAACGCTTATCGGAAATATTGATGCAAGTACTGGTGGCACTGTAACGCTTCCAGATAATTCCAATATAACAATCAACCCAAACTCAGTTGTAATAAAAGCAACGAACCAGGCCTTTTCCGGCAGCATAAAAGTATTTGCTGCCAGTATTGACCCAACTTCAGCTGATATTGCTGAAATAGTTCCCGGAAGTTTCCAGGCAAATGATGCAAATAATAACCGTGTACAACTTGTTTCATATGGTATGATGGCTGTTGAGCTTGAAAGTGCAAGCGGAGAACCACTGCAAATAGCATCAGGCAAAACAGCAAGACTAAAATTTACAATTCCTGCATCTCTTCGTACATCAGCTGCCAGCTCTATCCCTCTTTGGTCATTTGATGAGAATAGCGGATTGTGGAAACAGGAAGGGAATGCAAGAAAAACCAGTGATGCTTTTGAAGGAGAAGTAAGCCATTTCTCTTTTTGGAATTGCGATATCAATATTCCTACTGTCTACCTGGAATTAACAGTAGTAACCAGTGAAGGACCCTTACATCATACAAGAGTGAAAATTACAAGGGTAAATAATGGAGGCAGCAGTGGTGGTTACACATCCTCTACAGGGCATGTAGGTGGTCTTGTTCCTAAAAATGAACCTTTATTGCTGGAAATTTTAAATACTTGCAACCAGGTAATTCATACTCAAAATATCCCTGCATTAAATTCCAATACAGATCTTGGAACTATTATTGTTTCTCCTGCAATTCAATATTCAATACAGATCAGTGGATCTGCAGTTAATTGCAGTAACCAGCCTGTAACAAATGGTCATGCATTAATATATTTTGAAGGACATCTATACACCAGGGAAATTACAAATGGAAGTTTTTCTACAACAATATCCCGGTGTTCCAATAACAGTGCGAATGTAGAAGTGATAGTTGTTGATAAAACTGCCAGCCAGCAAAGTATTACCTGGTCAAGCACAGCCACTACCGGCGCAATTAATACAGGCGTCCTAAACGCATGTGGTATTTCAACCAATAGTTATATCAATTATACTTTAGATGGAACTGATTTCAGTATCAACACCGGAAATGCCGGCGATTCTATCCGGACTACCGGAAGTGCGGGAACAAACCAGAATTTTACAAGCATTTATGCTTTCAAAACAAGTCAGCCTAATGAGAAAATTATTTGGAGAACAGCCGGTGCAGCAGTTGGTACATTTCCTTTACATGAATTTTTAGTGAATCAGTACAGTTCCATCACCCTGGTAACTCCTTTCAACATTTCATTTACCAGTTATGGTGTACCCGGTCAATTTATTGAAGGTAATTTCACCGGGCAGTTCAGGGAAGTAGCCAATAACAATTTACATTCTATCTCAGCTTCGTTCAGGGTAAGAAGGTAAAAAACAAATCAATTTTAATAAGCAAGGGCTGTCAATTGACAGCCCATTGCTTTTTTTGATCTCAATAGAAAAGGGTTAAATAGGAGGATCAGCAGGTGTATTTGAATTTCCATCTCTTTCCTGTTGTGGGTAAGGATAAAAATTTCTGGTTCTTTCTGCATTGGCAGTTCCCGGACCCGGACGGCCAAACCGTCTGCTATCTTCAAATTTCATTCCACTCATGTACATTTCTATACACCGGTTCTTATATATTTCCTGAAGCAAATCAGTCTGAGTAAGTGGCCCTGAATAAGCGGCTAAATCTGCCCCGACTCCAAAAGCATCTTGTGCAGGAGTTTTTGTGAGTACCAAATCCAGAAAATTTTTAGCACTCGTTAATTGATTTTTTCTGGCATTGGCTTCTGCCAGTATCAGCAGCATTTCGCCCGGTTGATAAATAGGAATTGTAGTTGCATCGCTAAGAAAAAATCCTGAACCATTTGCTGCATTTTTTACAAGATGAAAAGTGATTCGCTTATCTGCAGGATTTGGTGACAAGACACCGCTTAAACCAAAATTTGTTCTTATCCCATAAGTATTGTTATTGGTAAGTGAGGAGCGAAATACAGGATTGGGGTTGGTATTATTATAAAAGAATACCGATCTTTTAGTAAGGTCTACTGCTGTGGCCCTGGTAATTGCCAGGTCGTTATTGCCTAGCATGATATAATAGCGGGCAGCCAGAGCTCTTAATGTATTTGTCAAATCAATTTCATTACCGACAGAAGCTGTAAAAGAAGGCGGAATGGTTGTAGCGCCAAGAAGTGCGGAAGCTTCATCAAGTAAAGTAACAGCAGCCTGAAGCGCTTCAGTCCTTGTAGAGAAAACAACATTTTCACCTGTAATAACCGGAACTTTTTCCCAGTAAACTGATAGAGTACCCAAGGCCAATGCTTTATATAAATTTCCATAAATGCGAATTGCATTTTTTGTATTCACCTCACTTACCAAAGCCGAACCATTGATAAGTTTTTGTGCTTCGCTACTTACAATGTTTGCGGTGGTCCATAAGCTCCCTATGACACCGTTATTGGGAGCCAGGTTATTGCCGCCATTTTCCACCTGTGCCAGATCTGCGTTACCAGCATTAAGCACACTTGCCTCGCGGGTAGTAAGGCTGGTTGCTGATATAGCCTGGTAAACGACAGATGCTGCCAGCACATTGGTAGCATAACGGTTTTTTATACCTACGATCAGCCTGGTCAATCCTTCCACAGTATTCAGCACTTCCACATCGGTTGGGGCATTAGGGTTAGTATATTCTTTTTTACAAGCAGTTTGAGTTAAGAAAACAAACGCTATTGAGATGATGATTATTTTTTTCATAAATTACTTTTTTAAAAGTTAGTAATTATTGATAACTGAAATGTTCTTGGAATTGGTATTGATCCAAAATCAGTTCCTCTGACATAAGATTGACCTGCAGAGTTAATCTCGGGATCAAAACCGCGATAATCATCTATAGAAAAAATATTTCTTCCCACAAATGACACTTTTACACTTTCCGCAAATTTTATTTTTTGAAATGTATAACTCAAAGCCAGTTCACGCAGTTTCGTGAATGACCCGTCTTCAATATGATCTTCCTGAATACGGGGACCAATAAAACCACCAATAGCCGCCACCCATCCGCGGGGTAATTCCCCCCGTAGTTCTTTAGCCGCTGTAGGTCCGTTTCCCACATTATTGCGGGTAATCCAATCCCAGTTATACACTTCAAATCCATATACTCCATCCCATTGCATACGCAAAGACCAGTTTTTATAACTGAATTCGTTAACCAGTGTGGCAGTAAAATCAGGATTGGGATCACCCAACACTTTTCTTAAGGGTGTGCCGGTAGGTTGTCCATTGGCATCACGTTGTGCAATGCTTGTTACCGGGTCTCCTCTTTCTACCTGCGGCAGCATAAATCCATTCACATCTCTCAATAATAAACTACCATCTGGTTTGCGGGCAAAATAATTTATATAATAAACACCAACAGGCTGACCGAGTAAAACTCCCTGTGTATTTGATGCATCAAAGCCAATAAAAGTAGCGTTACGGTAAACCTCCGCAACTTTATTTTTGTTCTTATTGAATAGTACAGAAGCATCCCATCTGAAATTACCAGACTTTACAGGTGTTCCGGTAATCATTGTTTCAAAACCTTTATTGGTCATTTTTCCCAGATTGTCAATAATTGAAGCTGCACCGTTGGAAGGTGACAAATTGAATGGTAGTACAAGATCGGAAATGGTTTGGTTATATACTGTCAATTGCAATCCTAATCTTCCATTGAAAAACTGCATATCAGCTCCAGCTTCCCATTCTTCTTTTGTTTCAGGCCTGATGTTTTCGTTGCCTATTCTGTTCAAAGGTGCAAATCCGCCACCCGTATAAATTACAGGTTGATAAACATTGAACCTGTCATATGGACCAATACCAGTTAAATTACCGGCTTTACCATAAGAGAACCTTACTTTCAAAGTATTGAACCAATTTTCTGTTCCTGAACTTTTCCAAAATTTTTCGTCAGAAATATTATAACTGAGGCTTGCTTTCGGGTAAAAAATATTTTGTGCATCGTTTCCAAATGCGGAAGAACCATCAAATCTTCCTGCCAGTGTAAGAAACATTTTGTTTTTGTAACCCAATGTTTGTTGCAGAAAATATCCAAATATAGATTGCTCTGTTCTTCTGTCAACCGGAGCTGCAAATAGATTTTGTGCTGCGCCAATTGTGCTTACCAGTGGCACAAGATCGCGGCCTTCCTGCGCATTGTATGATGTTTTAATGTACTGTGCTGCATATCCTATACTAGTAGTAGATTGCAAATCTGCAATAGGTTTAAAAACATAAGAGCCTACCATATCGCTGGTCCATTGAAAATAATTAAAGCGGGCATAACTCACATAACCATCAGGGAAGAACCCGGCAGCCACAAGGGCTCCATAAGGCATTCTTGGCTGAAAAGTATTTCCTGATTGAGCATACGTGTCAAAGCCATTTGTAACATCTATATTTAAACCTTTAAAAGGAGTTAATGAAAGTTTTAAATCTGTCAGTACCCGATTTGTTTCCTGAGTTATATCAAATGTTTCAATTGTTGTAAGTGGGTTTACCCTTAATCTTTCTACATGTTGCAGATTTCCGTTTGCATCTTTTTCTTTTGCATTCCACACATTATCTATTATCGTCATAGTACTAACAGGTGAAAAAAAGTTGTTACCGTTGGGCAGATCCTTACTTTTCGAATTGGTAAAAGCAGTACCACCAGATAACCTTATCCAGTTATTAAGTGTCAGGTCGGTTCTTACTTTTACTCCATAGCGTTGAAAATTGGTGTTTCGTACTATACCATCATTGCGGAGATAAGAAGCGGAAAAATAATAATTGCCTTTGTCACCACCGCCAATAACAGATATATGATTATCGGTTCCTACTGAAGTATTGAAAATATTATCCTGATAATCGTAACGGGTTACAGGATACTTATTTTGATCCAGTCTTCCACCAAGGGCCGCAGGTCCGGTTCCGGGCACAGTTCCTTGGTTTCCCCTAAGATTTGCAATGGTTGTTAACCTGTCTCCGACTGTAGATAAACGAACATCACCTGGATAACCAAACCTAAATGGCACATCATTCATCTCCCAACGATTGCGAATGGAGTTCGATTGTACACTGGTAGTAAGCGTAACTTTTGGTTTACCACTACTTCCTTTTTTGGTAAAAATCTGAACAACGCCGTTTGATGCTCTTGAACCATAAATGGCAGCTGCTGCTGCTCCATTGATTACTTCAATTTTTTCTATATCGTTTGGGTTAATATCCACCAGGCGGTTATTACCAGCAGCTATCCTGGAACCCTGGGCATCACCATTCAGATTAATGACATTAACAGAACTATTATCAATTATCACGCCATCCACAATATAAAGAGGTTCAGAGGATCCAAAAATTGAACCCACCCCTCTTAACCAAATTGAAATACCTCCACCAGGATAACCGGAGTTTTGTGTAACCAGTGCTCCCATAACACGACCACTAA
>CAZOOT010000008.1:0-52096 GCA_964581455.1 uncultured Chitinophaga sp.
ATGAATTTATTGCTAAGTCCAAGTCTTCTATTTTACTTTTTAAAATATTGCCTTTAGATGATTGAACTTTACAATCATCTAACAATTGAAGTTTATATTTTTTAAAGCTAATCATTAAATGTTTCTTGCCACAATTCGTCTACTAAATCATCATTACCAATCAGGCTAAATCTTGATGGATGTATAAACATATAGAAAAGGTGATTTAATATTCTCATTCGAAATGCACTACCGTTTTTATTAGGTACTTTTTTTAGTTCTTTAAAATCATCAATTGAAACAATTTTTTTTAGTGTTTTATAATTTTCAAGTCCAAGAGATAAAACCCATGGGGGATTTATATATTTTAAATAATCATGAAAAATTGGAAAGCATAAATGATAAGCTTCAGAATTTAATAAGTTTGATTTTGGTGTACGAAACATACATAAATTACTATAGTTAAAATCAAGCTTTTCTAAATTTAATTCTAAATATTTTTCCAAATACTTTCTTGAACGATTAATAAAATGGTATTGCTTAATATCTGAACCATCTGGCATGGTTTTACTTGGATAATAATTCTCTTCATTTCTATCAACTCCCCAATTAATCCCTAAAATAATTCCTTTTCCAGGTTGTATTGGTGTAGCACAAAGAGCATACTTCCATTTTCTGTATTTTTCATCCTTATCTTTACTCCATTCAGCAAATACTATTCCGCATCTCTCAATTAATTCTTTGTATTTTTCTTCAGGGGTTAAGTTATTTATCATTGAAAAGGTTTGTATACCGAAATTATATAATGAAACCTAAACTGCCTTAAATTTGCAACACAAATTTTTAAAGAATGACCCGTAAACAGGAAACGCTTTCAGATGTTGTGATCAAATTTGCCGGTGATAGTGGCGATGGTATGCAGTTAACAGGATCTCAATTCACAAACAATACAGCTTTATTAGGAATTGACCTTGCAACTTTTCCGGATTTTCCGGCAGAGATACGAGCTCCGCAGGGAACCTTACCTGGCGTAAGTGGTTATCAGCTTCGGTTTTCCAGCGATTCAATTTTTACTCCCGGCGATCTTTGTGATGTACTTGTGGCAATGAATGCTGCTGCCTTGAAAACAAATCTGAAACAACTGAAAAAAGGAGGCAGAATCATTGCAAATACTGACGGATTTGATTCAAAAAATCTCCGGCTTGCAAATTATATGGAAGGTGTAAATCCCCTTGAAGACGGAAGCCTGGATAATTATGAATTGATCAAGATGGATGTAACCAAGATGACCAGGGAATCCTTATCAGATTTTACAATGGGTATGAAAGAAAAGGACAGAGCCAAGAATATGTTTGTGCTTGGTTTTCTGTACTGGATGTATAACAGGAGCATGGATAATACGGTGAATTTTCTGAAAGAAAAGTTTGGAAAAAAAGATGATATCCTGAATAGTAATCTGAAAGTATTGCAGGCAGGATATAATTATGGCGATACCACTGAAACATTTACCACTACTTATACAGTAGAAAAAGCAAAAATGGAACCGGGAGAGTATCGCTCCATTATGGGTAACCAGGCTGTATCTTTTGGATTGATTGCAGCATCACAGAAAAGTGGATTGCCTTTATATCTGGGTTCTTACCCAATTACACCTGCTTCAGATATTTTACATGACCTGGCCAGGTATAAAAATTTTGGCGTAAAAACTTTCCAGGCTGAAGATGAAATAGCAGCTATTACTTCGGCTATTGGCGCAGCTTATGGAGGAAGTCTTGCTGTAACAACTTCCAGCGGTCCGGGAATAGCTTTAAAAGCAGAAGGAATGGGATTGGCAGTAATGTTGGAAATTCCGCTGATCATTATCAATATTCAAAGAGGCGGCCCTTCTACAGGATTACCCACAAAAACCGAACAATCAGATTTGATGCAGGCATATTATGGAAGAAATGGAGAGTGTCCGATGCCTATAATATCTGCCAGCACTCCGGGAGATTGTTTTGATGCGGTGTATGAAGCTGCAAGAGTTTCGGTGCAACATATGACACCAGTAATTTTTTTAAGCGATGGCTATATTGCCAACGGAGCTGAACCATGGCGTTTCCCCAAAAGTGAAGACCTGCCCCCGATTGAAGTGAAATTTAAAAAAGGATTGGATGAAGATGAGGAAAAATTTAAGCCTTATAAAAGAGACGAAAAACTTGTTCGTCCATGGGCCATTCCGGGTACTCCGGGACTTGAACACAGAATTGGCGGACTTGAGAAAGAAGATATAACGGGAAATGTAAGTTATGATCCCGACAATCACCAGCACATGGTGAATACCAGGCAGGCCAAAGTAGACAGGATCGCAGATTATATTCCTTTACAAAAGCTTGATAATGGACCTGAAAAAGGAAAAGTGCTGGTGCTTGGTTGGGGATCAACTTATGGAGCGATCAAAAGTGCAGTAATTGAATTATTGGCCGAAGGTAAATCTATAGCTCATGCACATTTGCGTTATATCAGGCCATTCCCAAAAAACCTTGGCGATATATTAAAAAACTATAAAACAGTAGTCATTCCTGAGATCAATAATGGTCAATTGATAAAAATTATACGGGATCAGTATTTTGTAGATGCAAAGGGGTACAATAAGATTATGGGTGTACCTATTACAAAAACAGAACTGACAGAAGAACTGAGAAAGTATTTTTAAAATTCTTTTATTTTTTTATCCCTGCGTATATATTTCAGTTGCATCCGGTGCCAGGAATGCAACAACAAATGCAATCATTGACAATATCAACCCATACATAAATATATTATAGGCAAGACGCAGGTATTTGTATTTTTTTGCCAAAACAATTCCAAGAAAATAAGTGTCTTTGATCATGCTGCTGTACAGGTAATTTTTATCTGCCAGTAATTCAAACATTGCCCAGTCATAGTCCGGCAACCCCATTCTGTGAAAATTTCCAAAAAATAAAAGATTAGTTTTTTTAGCAGCTATATCTTCTTTAGTAAATGTGCCTGAAGTGATATTTGGCCTGGTGGCAAGAATGCTGAATACGATAGCCAGTAAGCAAACAACAGTCAGAATAAAAACGGGTGCCTGCAGATTTGTATCTGTCAGCAGGTCTCTGAATATTGTACCGATACCTATTGTTAATATAATTGAATTGACTGATATAAGAATATTGGCTTTGGAATCTGCCATTTGACTCAGGTTATTCTGACTTTGCGCTACTATTCTGAATACAGTTGATATAGCCCGTTCCGATTGTGATTCTTTTTCTTTTTTCTTTTTCTTTTCTTCTGCCTGTTTTAATTCTTCTTCCAGCAAACCCTTATTTTTTCCTTTATTCTTGTGTTTAGTTTTTTCTGCCTGGTCCTTTTTCTTATTATCTTTTTCTGCTCCATTCATTTTGCTTTTCAATTCTGTTAAATAAACTTCTTTCAGTGGTTGCAGGTTTTGATTGGCATAAGAAGTAAAATATTTATGCTTTTCAAGAAAATCAATATTCATCTTCCTCCATTCTTTTTTTGAAATACTCATTCCCCCAAATCCATTTAGCTCTTCAAGCAGTAATCGTTTTTTTTCTTTATAGTCAGCGGTTCCCAGATGAAAAAGATCAGCATCACAGATGATCTGTTCAATCAGGTGTGCGGGATTTTGCGGCATCCTTGTTGCATTAATACAGTCAATGATCTTCTCTGTAATCTCGTGTCCGATATTATGAGTTGCCAAAAAATCTTTTACAATCTGGATACTTAAATTTTCATGATCCTGTGCCTGCCCGCCACTGTATCCGGTATCATGAAACCAGGCGGCCATTGCCAATACAAATCTGTCATCGTCATTCAACTGATAATGGATAGCCATTTTTTCACAAGCTGCCACTACTTCTTGTGTGTGTTGTAGTGTATGAAATCTTATGCTTTTATTAATTTTATTCAAAAAAAGATCAGAAACATAGGTTTGTGCTTCCAATAATAGCTGAAATTGCTTTTCGGTCATGTTATAAAGATAACTTTTGATAAATTTAAACAAAATAAGCAGAATGAAATTTTTAAAATTTTTCCGTAACCTGTTCTTTGGAGGTTTTACCCTATTGGTTGCGTTGGCAGGATGTAAACAAAAGGTAAAGATGCTGAAATCGCCCCCACATTACAATTTTTCAGAGGTGTTTACTCATAAACTGGATTTGAAGATCAGAGAGATTTCAGGTATAGTCTGGAGTAAAGAAAAGGGAGAATTCATTGCGCACCAGGACGAATCGGGAAAATTATTTTTTCTTGATAAGGAAACAAAAAACATCAAAACCGAGGTCAGTTTCGGTGGAAAAGGTGATTACGAAGACCTGACATTGGTAAATGGAATAATATATGTTTTGAAAAGCAATGGAACCATTACAAAAGTATTACAGGATAGTACCGGTAAAACATACGGAATTGAGATTGGGAAACTGGCTCTGAGTGGTACCAATGATTTCGAATCCATGTATTATGATGATATACGAAAGGCATTAATAGTTATTTGCAAGAATTGTGCAATGGATGATAAAAGTACAGTAAGTGCTTTTGCTTTTTACCCGGACTCAACAGGGTTTGATGAGCACCCAGTTTTTAAAATCAGGGCAGATGAAGTGATGAGCCTGTCACCTCAGAAAACTTCAAAATTACAGCCTTCAGCAGCCGGAATTCATCCGGTACTGAATAAACTATTCATCATTTCTTCAGCCAGCAATCAATTATTAATTGCTGACAGGGATGGTAACCCGGAATCAGTTTTTTATTTATCAAAAAAACTTTTTCCTCAACCGGAAGGCATTACCTTTAAGAATAACGGAGATATGTATATCTCCAATGAAGGCATCGCTTCAAAAGCAACACTTCTTAGATTTACCTATAAACCATAACTATATTTTATGTGTAGGTCAAAATATTTCTTCCCATTTTTTTTGCTTTTATCTATTTATAGTATTGCCCAGCAGGATACTATCGTTACCCGGATACTCCTGATCGGGGATGCCGGCAAATTAACAAATGAAAAAATAGCAGGCATAGAAAAAGCCAGGTCTTTATTCAATATTAATGACGGGAAAACAAGTGTCATTTTTTTGGGTGATAATATTTATGAAAATGGATTACCTGATCTTTCAGCTAAAAACTATGCTGAAAAAAGAAAAGTTATTGATGAACAGATTGGCCTTGTAAAAGGTACAAATGCCAATGCCTGGTTTGTGATGGGTAATCATGATTGGAATGAAGGAAAAGATGGTGGTTTTGAACAGGTAAGAAACCAACAGCAATACATAGAGTCTCTACAGCTTTCTAATGTAGAAGTAATGCCAAAAAACGGATGTCCGGGCCCTTTGGAAGTGATGATGAATGACAAAGTGGTACTTGTATTCATGGATAGCCAGTGGTGGCTTCACCAGGCAGAAAAACCGGGCATTTCATCAAATTGTGAAAGTCAGACTCAGGAAGAGGTGATCAATACACTAAAAGAGATTATTTCTGTTCATGATGATAAGCTTTTAATAGTTGCCATGCACCATCCGTTTTATACACATGGCCCGCATGGTGGATATTATACTCTAAAACAACATCTGTTTCCATTTACTGACGTACTGCCAGGTTTCTTTCTTCCTATGCCGGTTATCGGATCAGTCTATCCAATCACAAGAGGATTATTTGGAACACCACAGGATATACATCATCCAAGCTACAGAACATTAATTCACGAAGTGGAGGAAGTATTAAAATCGCACCCAAATGTTATTCATGTTTCGGGGCATGAACACAGCCTTCAATTTTTGCAAAAAGACAGTATAAGTTATATAGTAAGTGGATCCGGTGCAAAAACCACTCGTATTAAAAAAGGAAAACATTCTTTATTCGCTGCAAGGGAAAAAGGATTTGCTGCTATAGAAATAACCCAACGCGGAAAAGTGACGGTAAATTATTTTGGAGAAACAAGCGAAAACCGGGACAAACCACTTTATGCTGCCAGCATAAAATCAATTGAACCTAAAGTTGCGAAAGAAACTTCCGCAGTAAATGCAACAACCACATTTCCGGATTCTGCAGCTACATCCGGATCAGATAAGTTCTCGGCTGGTGCATTAAAAAAACTGATGATTGGAAAAAATTACAGAAATGAATGGCGGGAATCTGTAAAAGCTCCTGTATTTGATATTGACAAAGAACAAGGTGGTTTAAAAACAATAAAAAAAGGTGGCGGACATCAGACAAAATCATTAAGGCTGGAAGATAAAAATGGTAAAGAATGGGTTTTAAGGGGCATAGAGAAAACAGTAACTGATGCTGCATTGCCACCAGATCTGAGAGGAACTTTTGTAAAAGATATAGTTCAGGATGGAGTTTCTGCTTCATATCCCTATGCTGCTTTATCAGTTCCCGTTCTTGCAGAAGCTGCAGGTGTTATTCATGCAAAACCCAAATTGTTTTATATTCCTGATGACCCCCGCTTTGAAAGGCATCGTATAGATTTTGCTAACTCATTATGCATTCTTGAAGAAAGAGAGCCGGGCGGATTTAAAAAAACAATCAATACACTGGAACTGGCAGATAAATTAAAGGATGACAATGATAACCGGGTGGACCAGCATTTATTTTTAAAAGCCAGGCTGCTGGATATGTTTATTATGGATTTTGACAGGCACGAAGATCAGTGGCGCTGGGGAGTGGACGATAAAGGGAAAGGCAACAGGTATGTGGCTTTACCCAGAGACCGTGACCAGGCCTTCTTTATTAATGAAGGAATAGTCTCCTGGGCAGCAAGTTGGCCATGGGTTTCACCACAGGTACAGGGTTTCAGAAGCAAAGCAAGAAATATCAAAGTATATAATTTTAATGCCAGAAACCTGGACCGTGCCTACCTGAATGAACTGGATGAAGCGGATTGGAAAAAAGGAACAGATGCCATGATGAATGCAATGACAGATGAGATTATTGAAAAAGCAGTGGCACAACAACCTGAAGAAATTAAAAAATATGCAGCTGCCGGTATTATCAATAAACTCAAGAAAAGGAGAAATTATTATTCATCAGAAATGATGGAGTATTACAGGTTCATTTCAAAAATTGTAAACATTACCGGCAGTGATAAAAAAGAATTATTTGATGTGCTTAGAGATGAAGATGGTACTGTAACTGTCAAAGTTTATAAAATCAACAATGAGGGAGAAATTTCGACAAAGCTGTATGAAAGAAAATTTGATCCTTCTGTAACCAAAGAACTGCGGATATATGGCATGGGCAGTGATGATAAGTTTAAAATTCATGGAAACGGTAACAAGATTAAGCTGAGGATCATTGGGGGAAAAGGTGAAGATGAATTTGAAAATACTTCAGGCGGCGGGAAAACATTTGCATACGATCTTGATAACAATAAAAATGTTTTTACCGGAAACTTCAAAATGAAACTTTCAGAGAATCCTGAAGTGAATAGTTATGAGCAAAAATATTATAAATACAATTTGTGGATCCCGTTTCTTTCTTTTGCATTTAACCGTGATGATGGATTATACCTGGGTGCATCCATAAAGCATATTGCACATAGTTTCCGTAAGGAACCATTTGCCTATAGTCATCAGCTTGCTGTGAATCATTCACTGGCAACAAATGCTTTTAACTTCCGTTATAATAGTGAGTTTACAAAAGCCATCGGTGCAATGGATCTTGTGCTGAATGCAGATATCAAAGCACCTAATAATGTTTCTAATTTTTTTGGATTTGGAAATGAATCCAGGAATTTAATAGATTCCAAGCCTGGTAAAATTGATTATTACAGAACCAGGTATACACAAGGGGATGTTTCAATGTTGTTGAGAAAAGCAGGAAAGTCAATCTCAATTTCTTTCGGACCCGAATACCAGTTCTTTGGATTGGATACCACTGATAACAAAGGAAGGATAATTGTAAACCCAGTTGAAAGCGGCTTATCCGTCACAAAAGTTTCTCAGAACAAATCATGGCTGGGAGGGCAGTTGAATATTGGCATTGATACAAGAAACAGTTCTGCATTGCCAACAAGGGGTATTAACTGGCAAACTTCATTTAAAGTTTTAAATGGATTAAAAAACACAACAGGAAGTGTAACGCAGTTAAGCAGCGACATGTCATTATACATGAGCTTTTCCAGGAATCCAAAAGTTGTATTAGCTACCCGTTTTGGCGGTGGTATAAACTTTGGAAATAATTTTGAATTTTTCCAGGCACAATATCTTGGTGGTACATTAAATCTCAGGGGGTTCAGGAAATATCGGTTTGCCGGAAATTCGATGGCATACAACAACACTGACCTTCGTATAAAAATTGCTGATTTCAGAACCTATCTTTTCCCGGGTTCAATCGGATTGTTGTTTTTCCATGATATCGGCAGGGTATGGGTAGATAATGACAATTCAGAAAAATGGCATACTGGTTATGGTGGCGGAATTTATATTTCACCAATGCGGCGTACCGTTATTGCCATCAGCATTGCAAAATCAAATGAGGAAACTTTACCCGTAATTAGTTTTGGATTTCAGTTTTGATAAATTTCAATAATGTACATACTGTAGTTTATGGAGTTATCTTTTATAAACTTAAAAAAACATTGTACATTTAAAATACTTTTATTCAAACCATTATCTAAATCATTATTATGAACTGCTTAATCAAAAGGCTCTCATTTTTATTTTTTGTATTTCTGATTTTTCCATTTGTAGAAATAAGTGCACAATCAGATTCTGCTTCAGCAGCAGGTTCTTCAGAGTTTAAAATGAGCGGATCGAAAAAATTCTGGATGGGATCCAATTACCGGCAAGAATGGAATACAGCTATAAAAGCACCGGTCATAAACCTTTCAACTGAAAAAGGCGGATTAACTCCTATAAGACGGGGCGGAGGCAAACAAACAAAATCACTAAGGTTAGAAGATTCAAAAGGCACACAGTATGTCTTACGTTCAATACAAAAATTTATTACCGCTAAAACACTTCCTCCGGATTTGCAAAGTGAAGCAGCAGAAGATCTGGTGGCAGATGGTGTATCCGCCTCCTATCCTTATTCTACATTATCTATCCCACCTTTGGCAGAAGCAGCAGGAGTATTATACAATAATGTAAAACTTGTTTATATACCTGATGATCCCAAACTTGGTGAATTCCGTCAGGATTTTGCCAATATGCTTGCACTATTTGAAGAGAGATTACCAGCTTCAGTTGATAAAGGATTCGATACTGATGAAGTTGCAGCCAAATTGAAAGATGATAATGACAATGATGTAGATCAGAAAGCCTTACTGCGTGCCAGGATACTCGATATGTTTGTAATGGATTTTGACAGACATGAAGACCAATGGCAATGGGGAGCCAGAGATAAAGATAAAGGCAAAACCTATTTTCCAATTCCCAGGGACAGGGACCAGGCATTTTATATAAACCGTGGTGTTATTCCCGGTATAGCAAAATGGCCATGGATTGTGCCACAGCTTCAGGGTTTTGATACAAAAGCTAAAAATATTAACCGCTTCAACTTCGCTGCCAGAAACCTTGACCGCTTTTTCCTTAATGGATTGAATGAACAGGATTGGCAAAAGGAAGTGAATGAATTTTTACCAAAAATGACTGATGAGGTAATTGATAAGGCATTCAATCAGCAACCTGCAGAAATAAAACATATTTCAGCAGACATTTTAGCTTCAAAATTAAAAGAACGCCGCCAGTACCTTGCAAAAGAAGTGATGCAGTACTACAAGTTTCTTTCTGAAATAGTAGACATAACCGGCAGTGATAAAAAAGAATTATTTGATATTTCTAAAAACAGTGACGGATCAGTACAGGTTCAGGTATTTAAAATCACCAAAGAAGGAGAACAATCAATAAAAATGTATGACAGAACATTTGATCCTTCAGTAACAAAAGAATTGAGACTTTATGCTTTTGGTGGCGAGGATAAGTTTGTGATCAAAGGAGATGCGGATAAAATCAAGATCAGAATGATTGGAGGTGAAGGCGATGATGTATTTGAAAGTGCATCTGGCGGGAAGGGAATAGTTTATGATTCCAAAGAAGGCAACAATACAATTAATGGCAGGCTGAAGAACAAAATGGCCAACGACACTTTGGTAAATTCATATGAAAGGATTTATTACAAATACAACCAAACCATTCCTTTTGTTTCGGTAAACTATAACCAGGATGATGGTTTGTTTCTGGGTTTTTCATTGAAATTCATTAAGCATGGTTTCAGGAAAACGCCTTATAAGACCACACATGAATTTGCAGTAAATCATGCACTGGCTACAAAGGCATTCAACTTTCGCTATTATTCAGAGTTTATTGGTGTAGTAGGAAAAACTGGCGACCTGATTGCTGATTTTGATATCAAGGCTCCGAACAACACTACTAACTTTTTTGGTTTTGGCGATGGCTCTGTTTATGACAAAAATAAACCAGGCGAATTCCGGTATTACCGTGCCCGTTACAATAAAGGAGATATTTCCATTATGCTTCGCAAAAGATTTTCAGAGACCATGACGTTGACCTTCGGGCCTACTTATGAGTTTTATAAACTTGATTCCACAAATAATTTGGGAAAGAATATCATCATGACCAATACCAATGGCCTTGATCCGAATTTTCTGTATGCCAATCAATCATTTGTTGGAGGCAGAACCACTTTTGTGTTAGATACCAGGGACGATAAAGTGATACCACAAACAGGAGTTAACTGGCAAACTAATTTCAGGTATTTATCAGGATTGAATGATAAGAGCAACAGCATTGGACAACTTAACTCTGACCTTTCATTTTACATCAGGCTTATCAAAAACAGGTTGGTTTTTGCAAACAGGATCGGGGCTGGTGTGAACTTTGGTGATTTCGCCTTTTATCAGGCTCAGTACCTGGGTAGCGAAGACAACCTGAGAGGCTATCGTAAATACAGGTTTGCGGGCAAATCTAAACTGTATACAAATTCTGAGTTAAGACTTCGGATTGCAAATTTCCGTACTTATCTTTTCCCGGCCGCATTTGGCATATTGGCATTTTATGATGCTGGCAGAATTTATGATACAGGTAATAACAGTAATGTGTGGCTGAGTGGTTATGGCGGAGGTTTTTGGATATCGCCTATGAAGAGATTAGTGATCTCTGTATCTTATACAGCTTCCAAAGAAGATAATCTGCCTTTGGTAGGCCTTGGCTGGAAGTTTTAAGTAAATCAGAAACTGGCAACAAAAAGGGTCACATCTATTGTGACCCTTTTTGTTTGAAATTTCATTTCTTTTTCAGAAGTTGCTCATCAGTAGTCGAAGAGAGTTCTGGTTTATTTTCTGCAGCTATTTCGTCTTCATAAAGCACATCCACTCTTATGCCTTTTAATCCTACCACACCCTGCAGGTCTTCCAGGTCATGATGTTCGATTCCGGGTTTCAATAATTTTTGGTCCTGTAAAAATTCAATGTATTCTTCAAACTCGTCTGCTTCTTTTGGCTGTGCATATACAATTGCAATCTTTCCGGGTTGGGTAAACCTTTCATTGGTTTCTTTGATATGTACTTTATCTATTCTCTTTTTTACAATTTCATACCGGACATTAGCTGCACCATCTACATCAAATTTTCTTTCATCGGCCCTGAAACAAATAGAAATCGGATTATTATGTGCAAGTATCAACTGGGTGGTTTTCATCGGATGGCTCAATTTCTTGCTTAATTCATAAGTAAGCCTGGCAGCTTTGGCAAGAGTTGTTAATTGCCACATCTTCATATTCTGTAGTATCAGATCATCAAAAAGTTTTCTGGGAGCCAATGAATGGCCGATATAAATATTAAAATCTACTCCATCCGTAACATATCTTTCAAAATAATGCGGAAATATTTTTTGTACAGCTACCTGCTCTTTATCTATAAACCGGCTGACAGCTTCATTAAGGCTGGAAATACTTTCTTCATATTCTTTCCTGTGGTGATAGATCATGCCTGTATGCGGATCAAGTGAACTAAAATAGTTATCGATCTCTTTTTTTAATGAAGGGATTGTTCCCCTTAAATGTTTAAAAATCGATTGGATCTGCGTTTGCAGAAAATCATGGATCAAAGTTTCTTCATCACTTAATAAAACATCTGTAGCAGCGTTAATATGTTTGTCCACTTTATACTGAATTTCTTTCAACAAGGGTAGCGGCATAACATCATTGGCCTTTTTCAATATTCCTGAAACCTTTTCAAGTTGTTCTAAAAAGTCCAGTTGGATGGACTGTGATCTTTTCACGGAAGAATTCCTGATATCAATGGCACCATACATCGGATACACTGATTCAAAAGCAATTCGCTCCGGTTTAGGATCCCGGTCTTGTTGTTTTTGAATAATATAATTGTAAGCAGCTTCAGTGAATTTCCATTCTACTGAGGGTTGTACTGCAGTAAATTGTTCTTTGATCACTTTGTCAATCTGGCTGTCCAATGCTTCCGCACTTTTTTCTATAGCACGGGTAAAAAGCGGAATAGCAACATCAAGGTGATTGATATGTTTATAATTCAATTTTCCTTCATGATCAGAACCGATTTCAAGAATTCCCCAAAGATCTCCATTGTGTTTAAGCGGGGCCAGAATTAAACTTCTGTAGCCCTGGTCATAATAATATTCCAGGAATTCAATTTCTTTCACAATCTCTTCATCAATTATTTCAATGATCCTCGGGTTCCCGGATTCCTCAAACAACTCATGACAAAGATCACTTGCCTTATCTCTCTCTTCCACAGCTTTATAATGTTTGAATAAAAGGCTATTGCTGTTGTGTACTTCTGAAAAAACATAATGCCCGTTTATTTTAAAGAATGGAGTGATACCGATCCGTACATCCTTCATCCCGATCAAAGATTGAACCAGTTCCTGTAGTTTGTGATACACTTCATTTTCCGAAAAAGCATTCAGGTTTAGCAACTCAGTTTTCATTTTAGATATAACCTCCCTTTCTGTTACATCGATCACTCTTCCAATGGCGATACCCTCAAATTCAAACTGCTCAATGGGGATATTATGACGTAATTCTTCAATGCTTAAAAGGCCATGATCTTTTACATTCAGAAAATCTTCAGGAATTGGTAATTGAGAGCCGTTGAATCGCACATCGACATACCGGGTATCCAGTTGCAGTTCCATATATTTCATCAACCCTGAATGATGGTCGTGATAAGGGTGAACCGAAGAAACAATATCTGAAGGCTGGTAACTGGAATATTTTTTAAGGATAAGATTATAGGCCCCAATCAGCCAGTCATGCTCCATATCTTTCTCTGTTTCCTCATCAGGGACTTTTATTTCTGATGTTCCCGGTTTGATAAATAACATTTTAAAAAGCCGGGAAGCATAAATAGTTTGATAGGTAAAGGGAACTGAAACAGAATATAAGTTTTCATTTTCATGTGCTGTTGGAGGAAAAATTATACTTAACAGCATTTCCTTCCATTCACTATGCTGGTCAAGCAGTGAAAGGTCTTTAATAGGCTCTAATAATTCAGGATGTTCGTCGGCATATTCAATTACTCCTTTATACAATTTTTTTGTTCCCGCTGAGCCATGAGTCATCGATCGCCTGATCACATTCAGTAAAGGGCTAAAAGAAATATTGCTTTTATATCGAATTCCTGTGTTATTATTTGCTGTCTCCATAATTTTTAAATACAATGATGGGAAAGGGTATTGGAGATTTGCTGTAAAAGCAAACATAAATTTAATCAATACTAACCAGTTATCCTTCATTAAATCTTAAATGAAATACAGGCAGAAAAGTTTTTACACAGAATATTTATAATTAAGCCTATAAACGAGAGTATGTTTAGCGGTTTTTTTTATAATAACGGCATATACTTTTTAATCCACAGCTTTCACATTTAGGATTTCTTGCTGTGCACACATAACGGCCGTGCAGTATCAACCAATGGTGTGCTTTATGAATCAGGGTTTCAGGAATATTTTTTATCAATTCTTTTTCAACATGAAAGGGTGTAGTTGCTGATTGATTAACCAGGCCAAGTCTCTTGCTAACACGAAATACATGTGTATCTACTGCCATATTGGGTTGTTTATCTATAACAGAAGTAACTACATTCGCTGTTTTCCTGCCAACTCCTGGTAGCTGAATCAATTCTTCAACTGTCATCGGAATTTTTCCATCAAATTTTTCCAAAACCATTGTTGCCATTCCCAGCAAATGTTTTGTTTTATTACTGGGGTAGGAAATACTTTTTATTAAAGGGAACAGCTCTTCAAAATTTGATTTGCTTAGCGATTTAACATCAGGATATTTTTTAAATATTGCCGGGGTAGTAATGTTTACTCTTTTATCCGTGCATTGTGCGGATAAAATGACAGCAACCAATAATTCATAGGGATCAGCATATATTAGTTCTGTTTCTGCTTCGGGAGCATGCTCAAGAAAAAAGTTAATGACAAATTGATAGCGTTCCTTCCGGGTCATTCTGCAAGATAAGGCTAAGCTATAAAAAGCGAAAGATGCAATCAGATAGCCAGAGTTGTTTTCTGAAATAAAAAAGCATCCTGTTAGAAACAGGATGCTGAATAAATTTTTTAAAAAATGACCAGGTTACTTGATAAACTCAGCAGAATGCTCGCGGGCATAATTCAAAACATTCAATATTACTTCTGTTCGCGGAGATTGTTTGATCTTATCCAATCTTTGCATTGAAGTTTTTAATACTGCAAGTTTCTCTCGAAGTGTCCAGTCTTTTTTTAACGCTTGTTCAATAGCAGCGGTTTGCTTAGGAGTTGTCTCCTTGTACAAATACAGTAAAAGATCCTCGGGGGTAAAGTTTGTCATTAGCATCCAATTAATGTCCTTAAAAATTGTGTCCTAAAAGAAGTCGAAAAATGTAACGTCCGATAATTAAACGGAAGATAAGATGCCTTATTGTGCCAATAAAACTTAATTATTTACATCTGCGTAGTTTTCCGAAACAAGGAAAAGATCCTCATTGTCTCTTTTCATCAGGTATTTTTCCCTTGCATATTTTTCAAGGGTGGCAGGATCAGACTTAAGTCGTTCTAATTCAGCGGATTCTTTAGCTATTTCATGCTGATAATGAGATCTGCTTTCTTTTAAATCATTTAATTCACGGGTGTGCTCCCATTGTGTATAAACATCCCTGGGGTCAAAGAAAAGCATCCAGATAACAAAACTTATAGTACAGAGAAAGTATTTGTTTTTGATCCAGGCAGGAATATGGCTTAGTAGTTTCATAATATTGGAGGTATGAGGTGCGAAGTCAGATATCTGATATTTAATACAAATCTCTGATCTCAGACTTCAGAATTCTATTTCCCAAATTTAATCTTTCCTTTTGGATATACTGCCGACATACCCAACAATTCTTCAATCCTAAGCAACTGATTATATTTTGCCATCCTGTCTGTACGGGAAGCACTTCCTGTTTTAATTTGTCCGCAGTTAAGTGCAACAGCAAGGTCCGCAATTGTAGTATCTTCTGTTTCTCCGCTTCTATGACTCATGATCGTGTTGTAACCATTATGCTGTGCAAGTGTTACGGCATTGATGGTTTCAGTGATCGTTCCTATCTGGTTTACTTTCACCAGTAATGCATTACCAATTCCTTTATCAATTCCCTGTTGCAACCTGGTTACATTTGTTACAAACAAGTCATCACCTACCAACTGACATTTATCACCTACCAATTCAGTCAGCATTTTCCAACCCGCCCAATCATCTTCAGCCATTCCATCTTCAATGCTGCAGATCGGGTATTTTTTCACCCAACTTTCCCAATATTTAGCAAGCTGCTCACTGCTCATTTCTTTTCCACTGCTTTTATGAAAAACATATTTTTTCTTTTTTGCATTCCATAATTCGCTGTTAGCCGCATCCATTGCAATTTTTATTTGTGTACCCACTTTATATCCGGCTGCTTCTATTGCAATCAAAACGGTTTCAATAGCCTCTTCGTTACTTTGAATATTTGGTGCAAAACCCCCTTCATCTCCCACATTCGTGCTGTATCCTTTTTTCTTCAGTACAGTTTTTAATGCATGGAAAATTTCAACACCCCAGCGAAGGCCATCACTAAAAGTTGGAGCACCAACCGGCATTACCATGAATTCCTGGAAGTCGATCTTATTATCAGCATGGGCACCACCATTCAATATATTCATCATCGGCATTGGTATCACCTTCGCATTCGTCCCTCCTATATATCTGAATAAGGGCAACGCAGATTCTTCTGCAGCAGCTTTCGCCACAGCCATGCTAATGGCTAACATTGCATTGGCGCCTAATTTTCCTTTATTGGCAGTGCCATCCAGCTGAATCATCATTTCATCAATACCTGTCTGATCAGCTACGTCATAACCAAGCAGCGCCGGTGCGATCACCGTATTTACATTCTTCACCGCTTTTAAAACACCTTTACCAACATAAACTTTCTTATCTCCATCACGTAATTCCACAGCCTCATGAATACCGGTACTGGCGCCACTGGGTACAGCAGCACGGCCTACTGCACCTTCATCCGTCACTACGTCTACTTCTACAGTTGGGTTGCCTCTTGAATCTAAAATTTGTCTTGCAAATATTTCTGAAATGTAACTCATGGTTTGATTAACTTTTTAATTGTTGGTTTATTGTTTTGTTACCAGCCTGGGTAATTCTATTCGTCTTATGTTGCGTCGCACTCTTGTACTTCCTGTCCCCAAGGGATCCCTTTGGGATATTTCTATTCAGTTTTTTGTGTTAGGGTTCTGAACACATCTTCCAGGCTTTTGTTTTCGCTGTGCAAAGAAACGATGTTGAAGTTATGCTTCAATGCAAATTCCAAAATTTGTTTTTTCAAAGATTCAGGATTGGCAGTTAGAAATTTATAAAATGAATTTTTATTCGTGGAATCAGCTGTTGCAATTTTTTCAACTGATGAAGCTGCATTCATTCCCTCCAACAAATGTTTGTCAATAGATTCCAGGAATTGAACGATGATTACATGCTTCTCTTTATTTCCCAGTTGCAGGTTACTGAGTTTATCATCAGCCACGATCTCACCTTTATGAATGATGATTACCCGATCACAAATTGCTTCCACTTCCTGAAGAATATGAGTAGAAAAAAGTATTGTTTTGTTTTTACCCTGCTGTTTAATTACATCTCTGATTTCAATGATCTGGTTTGGGTCCAGTCCGCTGGTAGGCTCATCCAGAATCAATACTTCCGGATCGTGGATCAATGCTGCTGCCAAACCCACTCTTTGTTTATATCCTTTTGAAAGCTGACCAATCTTTTTCTTCGCTTCTGGCTTCAAACCTGCAGTTTCAATCACTTTTTCTATTGCCTGATGTTTATTTTCAATTGCATGTAATTCAGAGATAAAATCAAGATATTCTCTTACATACATCTCGTAATACAAGGCATTTAGTTCAGGCAGGTACCCGATCTTTTTTTTGATCTTAATCGGGTCATCGGTTACATTTTTATCACACACAAAAGCGTTGCCAGCAGTTTGTTGCAGATAACCAGTAATGATCTTCATGGTAGTGGATTTACCGGCGCCATTCGGTCCCAGGAATCCAACAATTTCACCTTTATTTACTTTGAAGGAAATGTTGTTTACGGCTTTTTGTTCTCCGTAAACTTTCAGAAGGTTTTTTACTTCAATGGACATGCTGCGAAGTTAATGTGTCCAGATAATAATCTGGTCATAAATGCAAATTTGATAAAAGGGGGAATCACCATTAAATATTTGCAGCCGTGTATATTTATTTATCATTTTACTGCTACTGCAATTTTTGAATCTGCAGTACCATAATATAAAAACCATTTTCCTTTATACTGAACCAGCCCTTCTACAAAACAGACCTGGTTTACCTGCCCACTTATTTCGTAGGGTTTATCAGGTTTAATAAAGTAGTTATTCATACGGTCAAGCACTTTCCCCGGATCATTTTTGTCCAATAAAATTTGCGAAGCAGCATAAGTACCTTCTGCGAGACTGGTATCTCCCTTTTCCTTCACGTTGCGACTATTATAAATGAGGACAATTCCCTTATCTGTAAACATTGCCGGCGGGCCAGGTTCTACCAGGTCACTATCAAACTTTCCTTTTCTGGGCCCAAAAACACTCAATAACGTCCCATCATTTTTTTCTATAGGAGTCCAGTTTATCAAATCATCGGAACTGGCAAGAAAAATATCAGTATCTCCCCAGTACATCCAATACTTGTTGTTAATTTTTACAGCAACGGGAGTTCCGGTTGTGAAATCACTGACCACTGCTCCGGATTTACTCCATGTATTGAGGTATTGACCATTATTTGCTTTTGCAAAAACAGGTCCATGTTTTTTCCAGTGATAAAGATCAGTTGAACTGGCTACCATTAGTCTTGCTTTATCTCCGTCATATGAAGTATAATTTAGATAATAGATTCCATTTCCATCCTCAACTATCCTTGGGTCTTCACAACCACCTTCCCATTCGTATTTAGACAGGGAGTCTTTTTCAGGAAATAATACCGGGGTAGGTTGTTTTGTAAAATGAAAACCATCTGTACTCCAGGCCAAACCAATTCTTGAAGTACCTGCAAATTTGCCAATACTGTCTTCTGCTCTGTATAATAGAAACAATGTATCGTGCCGCACTATTGCAGCCGGGTTAAATACATCTTTCTCTTCCCATTTTACTTCTGTGTTTCTTACCGGACAAATAAAAGTTGACTGTAAATCATAGTTGATAACAGGATTTACATCATCCGCTTTTATAAATGGCAGTAATGCCCATTCGGGAGTTGTATTTATCTCTGCAATATCATTGCAGTTAATAAAGGAAAGAGCAATTAATGCAAAAAAGAGTTTTCTCATTTTATAAACTTAAGTCTTATTTGTATTCTAAAGACGTTAACAGCTTTAATTTTATTTCCAGTAAATATTTGATCCTTCTCCTGGTCTGCTTGCCAGGGAGCAAAAATAATTTCTTTTTATACAAGCTTCGGCTTAATTTACCGTACAAATTAGTTAACCACCATGACCAGTTTAATTTCAGTTCTTTTTATAATTGGATACCTGGCTATCATTTTCGAACATCCGCTTCGTATTAACAAAGCAGCATCAGCCATCTTCACCGGTGTTTTATGCTGGGCCATTTTTGCATTATTTAATGGCGACAAAGAAATTGTTGCCGAACAATTATCACATCATTTTATAGATATTGGTGGTATTTTGTTTTTCCTGTTAGGGGCCATGGTGATCGTAGAACTTGTAGATGCACATGATGGATTTGTGATTATTACAGAAAGAATACAGAGCACAAATAAGAAAAAATTAATTTGGCTGATTGGATTTATCACTTTTTTTCTTTCTGCCATCCTGGACAATCTTACCACTACGATTGTCATGGTTTCTTTACTTCGTAAACTAATTCCTGATTCCAGAGACAGGTTATTTTTTGCAGCACTGGTTGTTATTGCAGCCAATGCAGGGGGCGCCTGGAGTCCTATAGGAGATGTAACTACCACTATGTTGTGGATCGGAGGGCAGATAACTACTTTCAGCATTATTATAAAAACCTTTCTTCCTTCGTTGATTTCATTTGTTGTGCCTGCTTTTTTCATTTCACTTATTTTAAAGGGAAAGCTGGAAAGGAGTGTTACAAAAAAAGAACAATTGTCCAGCACAGCATCGGAGAGAAGTACAGTGTTCCTCTTTGGAGTCGGCAGTTTAATTTTTGTACCTGTCTTCAAAACAGTCACACATCTTCCCCCTTATATGGGAATCTTATTTGGGCTTGGTTTAATGTGGATAGTTACAGAATTGATCCATAGTAATAAAAGTGAAGAGGAAAAGGGACTGCTTTCAGTAAATCATGCTTTACGAAAAGTGGATACACCCAGTATTCTTTTTTTTATGGGTATCTTATTAAGCGTATCGGCTTTGCAGTCAACAGGAGTTTTACAATCTATTGCTGCTTCATTGGATAATTCTATTGGCGACATCAGAATCATTACAATGGTGATTGGTTTATTATCTGCAATTGTTGATAACGTTCCTTTGGTGGCAGCTGCCCAGGGAATGTATACCCTTGAACAATTTCCAACGGATCATTATTTCTGGGAGTTTCTTGCCTATTGTGCCGGTACTGGTGGCAGTATTTTAATTATTGGATCGGCAGCAGGTGTAGCAGCTATGGGTATGGAAAAAATTCATTTTTTCTGGTATCTGAAAAAAGTAACCTGGCTGGCTTTAATAGGTTACCTGGCGGGGGCTGCCATATATTTAATGCAGCATTATTTTCTTAATTTATAACGGGTCATATTGATAAATATCATCTAAAGAATCACCGGATTTCATTTCCATAATAGGATTGATAATGCCATCATGAAGATCATAAACCCACCCGTGTAATTCCGGCCGGTTTTCATTTTTCCATGCTTTCTGAATTATAGAAGTCTTTGCCAGGTTGATGACCTGTTCCTGCACATTCAATTCTATTAAACGGTTTAATTGCTTGTCCTTTTCTTCGATAGCTTCCAGTTCTTTCTGGTGAAACCGATAAACATCTTTTATATTTCTCAACCACATATTCAGGGTAAGATTAAAATCTGTTTTTGACAAAGCTGCTTTTACACCCCCACAGCCATAATGTCCGCAAACAACCACATGTTTTATTTTTAAATGATTGACAGCAAAATCCAGAACACTTAACATGTTTACATCTGTATTTACAACCAGGTTGGCTACATTTCGGTGAATGAAAATTTCTCCGGGTTCTGTTTGAGTAATTACATCGGGTGGTACACGGCTATCACTGCAACCGATCCATAAAAATTCAGGAGTTTGAACATGCAAAAGCCGGTTAAAATATTCCGGATCAGTTTTCAGTTTTTCTTTTGCCCAGATCTTATTTTCTTCAAGTAATTTAATGTACGGTTTCATATGGACAAAAATAACTGATAAACCTTTAATCGTTTATTTCATCCGAACTTTCAGGCAAATGTTCAAATTCGCCTTTTAGTGCATACCAGCCAAAGATCATCAGGCCGGCAGCTATAGGTGTGAATATGCCGATGATGATGACCCAGATTACGGGGTTATTGATGTCTTTGGTTCCTGCAGGATCAATAAATTTTATTGCACCTGCCACTAAAAAATAAATACATGCCGGGGCAAGTATCAACCAAACCAATCCCAGATATTTTTTTAATACATTCATAAAATTATTTTAGTCAGTTACATTTTCATCTATCTTATTCGTAAGATAAATGGTTCCGATTACCAGGCATAGTGCAGCCATTGCAATAGGATACCATAAACCAACCAGCGGATCCAGCGGATAAGTAGTAGTCAGCAACAAACCTATAAAAGGTACAAGCCCTCCAAATACTCCATTACCGATATGATAAGGAAGGCTCATGGAAGTATATCTGATTTTGGTTGGAAATAGTTCTACCAGGAATGCTGCGATTGGTCCATACACCATTGTTACAAATAGGATCATAAAAAATACCAGCATGATAAATTTATAATAAACAGCGTTACTGACTTTAATACTTGAATATTTTATTGGAGATGTTGTTATGGTTTTGTTTGTAGAAATTGTATCGGTGTAGGATTTTGTAAACTGCCACCCATCATTTAATGAAATTATTTGAACATAATTAATTACTGAATCATTATTATTTAATAAGATTCCGGTTCTGATAATTTCATTATTATTTTCAGTTAATCCAATTGATGCTATCTGGGTTTCACTAATCATACTTTTTTCCAGAAATTCCGAAAATATAGGCCGGTAAAATAATATACCCAACAACATGCCGGTCATCATAATCCATTTTCTTCCGATCTTATCACTTAGCCATCCAAAAAAAACAAAGAAAGGTGTTGCAAAAACAATTGCCCAGAGCATAATTGTTCTGCTTTGACCGAATTCCAAATTACATCTGGTTTCTAAAAAACTCTGAGCATAAAACTGCCCTGTGTACCAGATAACACCCTGCCCCATGGCAGCACCAAACAATGCCAGCAGCACCATTTTAAAATTTCCCTTATGAGAAAAACTTTCCTTCAATGGATTTACAGAAACATTCCCTTCCGCCTTTAGTTTGGAAAACATGGGAGATTCTTTCATCTTCAGCCGGATATAAATAGAAACAATTACCAGCAAAATAGAGATCCAGAACGGATAACGCCAACCACCCCATTCAGCATTGAAATCAGCATCTGGCATATTCAGCTTTACAAGCATGATCACTCCCAGTGCAACAAATAATCCTAAAGTCGCGGTAGTTTGTATCCAGGAAGTATAAAAGCCTCTTTTACCTTTTGGGGAATGTTCTGCTACATAAGTTGCGGCACCGCCATATTCACCACCAAGGGCAAGACCCTGTACTAGTCTTAACAGAAGTACAAGTACTGGCGCTGCAATTCCAATTGTTTTATACCCGGGTATCAGGCCAATCAGAAAAGTAGAGCCGCCCATTAATACGAGGGTAAGCAGGAAAGTATATTTTCTTCCAATCAGGTCTCCCAACCTTCCAAATACGAGGGCGCCAAAGGGACGAACGATAAAGCCGGCTGCAAAAATTGCCAGGGTGGAAAGTAAAGCGGCAGTAGGATTTCCTTCGGGGAAAAACTGCATACTGATTGTTTTGGCCAGCATTCCAAAAATGTAAAAATCATACCATTCAATCATGGTGCCAACAGAAGATGCAGCGATCACCTTCCATATTCCTTTTGATTCATTTTTCATAAACTACTGAGGAGAGATATCGTTGGTTTTAAAACTGAAAAATACGATACTTTATAAAGAATAATTAATCAAATAAAAATTCATTCATAAAAACTAAATTTACCTTTCAGCTAATCAGATATAAGTATATGAGCTACCAACAACCGGCTTACCCTTTCCAGATTCAAACAATAGAGCAATATGAAAGAGCCTACCGCGTAAGTGTAAACCAGCCGGAAGAATACTGGGCTTCTGTTGCCAAACATTTTCAGTGGAAAAAAACCTGGGAGAAAGTATTGGAATGGAATTTTAAAGAGCCAGATGTAAAATGGTTTCAGGGTGCAAAACTGAACATAACTGAAAATTGTCTTGACAGACATTTGGCTGATAAGTCTGATGTGCCTGCTATTATCTGGGAGCCGAATAATCCGGAAGACAGAGTAAGAGTTGTTACTTATTCAATTTTGCATAAAAGGGTTTGTCAGTTTGCACAGGTTTTAAAAAACAATGGTGTAAAAAAAGGAGATCGTGTTTGTATATACATGGGCATGGTGCCGGAACTGTCTTATGCAGTATTGGCCTGTGCAAGAATTGGGGCAATTCACAGTGTCATCTTTGGAGGATTTTCAGCACAGAGTATTTCTGACAGACTGGAAGATGCACAGGCAGAATTTATTGTTACCTGCGATGGTGCATACAGGGGCGGAAAAGATATTCCTTTAAAAAGTATTATTGATGATGCATTAATTGGAAACAAAACTATAAAAAGAGTAATAGTATATACAAGAACCCGGACACCTGTTTCGATGATGAAAGGACGTGATGTGTGGTGGGAAGATGAAATGAGTAAAGTGATGGAATCAATTCCTGATGAGGATTATGGCAAAGCAGAAATAATGGATGCAGAAGATCCTTTATTTATTTTATATACATCCGGTAGCACCGGAAAGCCAAAAGGAGTTGTTCATAGTTCTGCAGGATATATGGTTTGGACTACTTACACTTTTGTAAATGTGTTTCAATACAAACCGGGACAGGTGCATTTTTGTACAGCTGATATTGGTTGGATAACCGGGCATAGTTACATTCTCTATGGTACTTTATGTGCCGGAGCAACATCTGTTATGTTTGAAGGAATTCCAACATGGCCTGATGCCGGAAGATTTTGGGATATTATTGATAAACATAAAGTAAATATTCTTTACACTGCACCTACTGCCATCAGAAGTTTAATGAGTTATGGGTTGGAACCGCTCAATGGAAAAGACCTGTCAACCTTAAAAGTGTTGGGAACAGTAGGTGAACCTATTAATGAAGAAGCCTGGCATTGGTATAATGAAAACATTGGAAAGAAAAAATGCCCGATAGTAGATACCTGGTGGCAAACAGAAACCGGGGGAATTTTAATCTCAAACCTTGCGGGGATTACTCCTGCAAAACCCGGATGGGCTACCTTGCCTTTACCCGGAGTCGTTTTAAAAATTGTAGATGATAAAGGTCAGGAAGTAAAAAATAAAGAAGATGGATTCATAAAAGGGAATTTATGCATTGCTGCACCATGGCCATCCATTATCCGTACAACTTATGGCGACCATGACCGCTGTAAGAAAAATTATTTTGAGCTCTACGAGAATTTATATTTTACCGGAGATGGAGTTTTAAAAGATGAAAATGGTTTTTATAAAATAACCGGCAGGGTTGATGATGTATTAAATGTAAGCGGTCACAGGATCGGTACTGCGGAAGTTGAAAATGCAATTAATATGCATGCAGGTGTGGTGGAAAGTGCAGTAGTAGGTTTCCCGCATGATGTAAAAGGACAAGGCATCTATGCATTTGTAATTTTTAATGCGAAACACAAGGAAGAAGAATTGACCCGAATGGATATTTTGCAAACCGTGTCCCGAATTATTGGTTCTATTGCCAAGCCCGATAAAATTCAGTTTGTTTCCGGATTGCCAAAAACGCGAAGTGGAAAAATCATGCGAAGGATATTGCGCAAAATTGCCGAAGGAGAAACATCCAATCTTGGAGATACAACTACATTGTTGGATCCTGCGGTAGTAGATGAAATAAAAAATAACCGTGTGTAAAAAAGAAAAGCAGCCGGGTCAGCTGCTTTTAAAGGTTTTTCTGATTATTCGATGATGGGTAGTAACTAAACCGATGCGAATTTAGGAGCAGAATCCAGACTGACAAAATCCGGGCAAAAAATATGATAAGAAAATATCCACATTCTTTCAGCATCTTCAAAAACGAAAATCTATTTTTGATGACCCGTTAACCACATAATGAGAAATCAAACAGCAAGGAAAAAATACAAGATTGTTCTTATCTGGATCCTGAAAGTTTTATTGGTTCAATTCTTTCTGATCAATATCAGTGCTGCATTTCATGCATATAAGCTTACTCATTTTTATGATGAAGAAAAAGTTAGAAACCTTAAACCATCCACCGGCACGTTCTTTCTTCGTACATGGCGTTTAATGGTTGGTAAAAAAATTCCTAAATCGCTAATTCAAAATTATCCGGCGTATGACTATGAAACGGTGCAGTTTTCAACAAAGAATGGAACTGAAATTGAAGGCTGGTGGATGAAAGCAGATTCCTCTGTTGGAACTGCCATTCTTTTTCATGGGTTATTAACTAATAAAAGCTCATTGCTCGGAGAAGCTTATGAATTTCTGGAAATGGGGTATAATACTTTGCTGATAGATGCGAGAGCTCATGGAAATAGCAGTGGGATTGCAAATTCTATTGGGGCAAATGAAAGTGAAGAAGTGAAACTTGCTTATGATCATGTAAAGAACAATGGGGAAAAAAATATTATTTTATGGGGAATATCCATGGGTGCTGCAATGATCACTAAAGCTATTAATGATTATAACATTGCTCCATCAAAAATAATTCTTGAAATGCCCTTTGCAAGATTGCAGGATCATTTCAAAGCCAGGGCCAGGGTTTTAGGATTTCCTGATGAACCATTTGCGTTTTTTGTGACATTCTGGGCCGGAATAGAACAAGGTTTCTGGGGATTTGGATATAATACTTCAAACTATGCTAAAAAAATAAAATGCCCCGTGCTTTTACAATGGGGAACTGATGATACTTATGTATTGAGAAATGAAACAGAAAAAATATTTAAGAATATTTCATCTGCTCAAAAAGAACTGGTCATTTATCCTGGCGCAAGGCACCAGGCCTTACTGGGAGCAGATGCAGAAAAATGGAAAAGTACAGTTAGTTCCTTTTTGAGGAAATCCTAACGCCGGATTGTTACTTTAGTTCCATTGGGAATAAACCTGAACAATTCCTCCACGTCTTCATTCTTCATGGAAATACAGCCCAGTGTCCAATTCCTGTAGCGGTCAATTTGATAATCTTCATGTGGCCAGGTGCCATGAATTCCTATTCCACCGCCTATTCTGGCAGCTGCGGGTATTTCACCTCTTGCTTTTCGCTGATTGAATTTTTCCCAGCTTTCTTTATTTGGATAATCAATAGAAATAAAGCGATGCCATTTATTATGTACTCTTTTATTATTTATTTTAAAAGTTCCCTCCGGAGTGTTCCGGTCACCTTCCATTTTTTTATCTCCAAGGCTGTTATTTCCAAATACTACAGGATAAGTGGCAAACCAGCCCAGGCTGTCATAAACATACAGTTCATAATCAGATTTGTCTATCAGGATTTGAACAGTTCCTACCGGCCCGGGTTCTTTCAGAGAGTTAGATCTTAGATTCGAATTAAGTGGGTTTGCGGAAATTAAAAACAGGCTACTAAAAAAGAAGGAAGAAAAAAGGAAATGAGTTTTCATAAATACAACTTTCATGTGCACAATTCTTTTCAAACGCTATGCCTCATTTTTTTATTTTACCAGGATTCATTCTTTTAACGCAATGTTTACAAAAAAGATATAACACTAATAGTTTCCTTGCTCTGTTGTGTGGAAGGAATCACTGAAATATATTTTAAGTTGCTATTGCGCCCCGGGACTGAAGAATGGTAAAAAATCAGAAGTAAGGAGAATTAAGTATTTCCATGAATGAATTCCTTAATGAAAAACTTTTTGATCCAGGTTTTTTGCCTCTGCTATTAATGCAGCTAAGGTATCAACAGATGGTACTTTTCCAGCTAACCCAAATTCATTATTCACTTCAATCATTTTTGCATTCAGATTTTCCGGATTACGTAATGCAAGTTCCTTTACAGTATCTACACCAGAAGCTTCCAACAATTCGGAAAACTGTCCGGCAATACCATTTATTCTCATCAGGTCAGCATGATTTACCCATGTAAGTATCAGCGATTCGGGGATCTCTGCTTTTTCTGCCAACTGCTTCCTGCCGGATTTTGTACCAGCTTTATTTAGCAAATCGTCCGTTGTTTTAATCTCCAGTTCAGCCAGCCTTTCCCCATATGTAATACCAATGCCTTCAATTTCCTTTACATCATAGTGCATAATCTTATTTTTTGCGATTGATTTAAAGTTAAGGGATTATAAATTTAAAAATGCTGATTAAAATAAAAAACCGTCTTATAAAATACAAGACGGTTTTTTCAAAAAAAGTAAGGGTTACCAATTGCTTAATCTGAATCCGACAGTATAAGGAGTATGTTCAAGCCCTTTATCCCACATATTATCCAAAGCATAGCTTCCGTAAAGTTTTACCGGGCCCAATAAAAGCTCTCCGACATAGGATAGTTTCCAGCGTTTCAAATCAAAATCATTTCTGAGTTTGGTTTTGTCGTCGTTCAATTTTATTTTTTGTCTTGAAGAATATAAAAAACCAGCACTCATCCCGCCACTGATACCAAAACCACTTTTCCGGCCCGGGGTAAAATTAAAATTCAGCATCATCGGAACAGTCAGATAATCTGCTGCCAGCTTATTCTTTTTTGCATCTTTTAGATTTGCATCTTGTACAATCTTGGTAGGATTTTTTTGAAACCGAATGCTTTCATCATCAAACCTGTAATTATTTAATTCCAGCCCCATACCATATTTAAGGTTTACAACATGGCTGACGATATTAATTCTTTGCATAAAAAACCAAACATTCACATTCCTGGATTTTCCGGAACGAAGGTCAAACCAATCCTCTGTACTGCCGGGAGCAAAACCCTGGGCTTCAGCCGAAGAATAATTTGTATTGTCGCTGAGCCCTGCATATCCCAGATCCACGATCCACCAGTTGGTGCTTATGTTTTCATTATTCTTTTTTCTATAGGCTATCTTGACATCAGTACTTTTAGAATGAGTTTCATTGTCTTTCTCTCCGGCTTTTTTAATGATGGTAATACCGCCGATCCGGATAGTATCATTTTTTTCTGTTTTTTCTTCTTGTGAAAAACCGGTTGCAAACAAACAAGCTGCCAGGCACAATAGTAGAATCCTTTTCATGCTTAATCTTTTTTCTATTTTAATAATTTATTTTAATGATACTGCAAAAACACCCACCAGCAATTTGTTGTCATCTGTAGTAGCATGAATATTGGTCCGGCGTTCAAAAACTCTTGTCGCTTTCCGCAACAATCCTTTTAACCCGCCTTTGTCAACATCCTCACCGGGATCTTCCTGAGCATCATATATAGCATACGAAGGAGAAGGTCTTTCTGTTACAATTGTATTTTCAAAAAGTTTATTAACAGGTTTCTGATTTGCGGTTTCAATAGCTTTATTATCCATGTTAATGCTTTCAGGAAAAGAGAGGTCAGTTGATTGTTTAACAATCAGTGAAGGATCAGCTGATGATTTTTCTTTTGGTAAATTATTTTTATTCTCTGTGTTTGTAACAACAGAATTTTTTGCAATCAGATTTTCAGATGCTGATTTTTGAATATCCTTTTTTAAATTGTTGTTAACGATTGCAGGTTCTGTTTTTTTAATGTCAACTGCTGGTTCTTGGTTATTTGTAAGCGGTGTGTTGGGCTGGATGATTGGAGTTTGTTCAGCTGAAACAAGTTCAACATTACCTCCATTTGAATCTGTATTGATTACACTGATCGTTACCAATCCTGCAACCAGGATCAGGGCAGCTGCTACAGCAACTCTCATCCAGGAAATATTTACAATCTTCACTTTTTCTGTCTTCTTATACAGAGTGGATTTGTCAGGAAAGACAATTGCCGAATCGGGTTGCAGCTTTGTTTTCTTTAAAAGATTTAACTCCTGCTGAATTAATGTATGTTTTGCTGCAAATTGTTCTACAGCATTCTTTTGATTTTCATTTAACTCATTGTCGATATAGGAAAGTAATTGTTCGGGGTAACTTGAAAAATCTATTGAAGAATTTTCATTGATCAGCAAGATGTCTTTTTCTGAAAAAGTCAAATTATTTTCCGGAGTAAACCTTGTTTCACCAAAAAGATGAAATTCTTCCCGGAGCTCTTTATTTGTCTCCACAAAATATTCAACCATTTTCATCTGATCAGCACTGAGTTCTTTGTCCCAGTAAAGGATAAAAAACTCTTCATAATTATGGCGGTTGATGTTCATCTTTAAAATTTTTTAATCAAATCACATTTTCAATTTTCACCAGGTAATTTTTTAGCAGGACCCTTGCCCGATGCAAATACACTTTCACCTGGCTTTCACTCAGGTTTGTAATCTGCCCAATCTCATGGTAACTATACCCTTCATAATCTTTTAAAAGAACTAAGGTTCTTTGCGTTTCGCTTAAACGGGCCAATGCTTCATCTAAAATTTTTTTCAAATTGTTAGCTGGCTTATTCTCCACTTTGTATCCTTCATTAAAATCATCTTTCAATTGTATCCTCTTTACCTTTCTGATATGGTCAATCATCTGGCGATAGGCAACTGTAAAGAGATATGACTTGCATTTCGCTGCATCAACCTCCTCTCTGTGTATCCACATTTTTTCAAATGTGGTTTGAACTACGTCCCGGGCATCTTCCTCATGCCTGAGATTTTTCAGGATAAAGCGATACACATTGTCTGCGTATGCTGTTACACAATCATTGTAATCCTTTTCAGTCATAATCAGTTGGATAGACAGTCAAAGTTATTCAACCTGACTGTATGTAAAGTAATACGGTTGAAGGATTTAATAGTTACAATAAAAACCCAATTATTTTGAGATTAATTAGCTATTTCAAAAGATGAAAAAAACTGGCTGGAAAGGGTTTCCCATATCATTTCACCAGAAGCTGAGGAGGGTTTAACACTTTTACTGGAACATTCTTCAAGAGATTCAACATTTTGGTTTTTTTTCAACTCGGACCTGGATGATGTCCATAAAACCATGAAACTGCCCGCAATAAGCAGAAGAATCAGTGCTGCTCTAAGTAGGTATTTTCTTTGCATGGTTGTTAATTTTACCATTTGACGAAGTTATTCTTCGAAATGTTACAACAAATTTAAATTATTCTTTCCCCGGAACAATAGTTCAAATGACGAATAGCTGCATTTTGTCGGTGAATTGCAGAAAATAAGGGTTGAAATGAAACCGGGAGTTAGTCCTGTGCAGCTCTTATTTATATTTGCCTGCAAATAGTATTAATTATGAATGAAAGTTTTGTAAAAAGAATAGCAAAGGAAGTAGAAGAGATAGCTGCATCAGGATTATATAAATCAGAAAGAGTGATCAATAGCTCACAGGGTTCTGAAATAACTGTAAACGGGGAAACTGTATTAAATTTTTGTGCCAATAATTATTTGGGCCTTTCATCACACCCAAAAGTTATAGAAGCTGCGCACAAGGCTATTGATACACATGGCTATGGACTGAGCAGTGTAAGGTTTATTTGCGGTACCCAGGATATTCATAAGACCCTTGAAAAAAAGTTATCTGATTTTTTAGGAACCGAAGACTCTATTTTATACGCAGCCGCTTTTGATGCAAATGGAGGCGTATTTGAGCCATTGTTTGGAGAAGAAGATGCAATTATTTCCGATACATTAAATCATGCCAGTATCATTGACGGAGTTCGGCTTTGTAAAGCCAAACGATTCAGGTACGAACATAACAATATGGATGATCTGGAAGCAAAGTTGAAAGAGGCCTCTGGTAGCCGGAACAGGATCATAGTTACCGATGGAAGTTTCAGTATGGATGGTACTATTGCGCAACTTGATAAGATCTGTAACCTGGCTGATCAATATGATGCTGTAGTAATGATCGATGAATGTCATTCCTCGGGGTTTTTAGGTAAAACCGGAAGAGGTACGCATGAATACCGTGGTGTAATGGGGAAAATTGATATTATAACCGGAACACTTGGAAAAGCGCTAGGTGGTGCAAGCGGAGGATTTACAAGTGGCAGAAAAGAAGTGATCGATATGCTTCGCCAAAAGTCAAGACCTTATTTATTCAGCAACAGTTTAGCCCCATCAATTACGGGTGCTTCCATTGCAGTTTTAGACATGCTTACTGAAACTACCGAACTCAGGGATAAGCTGGAGTATAATACAAGATATTTCAGAACAAAAATGACAGAGGCGGGGTTTAGCATAAAATCCGGAGACCATCCAATTGTTCCCATCATGCTGTATGATGCCGTCCTTGCTCAAAATGTCGCATCAAAACTTTTGGAAGAAGGTATTTATGTAATTGGGTTTTTCTTCCCGGTAGTTCCAAAGGGACAGGCAAGAATCAGGGTACAGTTAAGCGCTGGGCATGAACAGCATCATCTGGATAAAGCAATTGCTGCATTCACGAAAGTGGGAAAAGAAACAGGAGTGATAAAATAGCATCCGAAAAAGAAAGCTATCTCAGATAAAAGGAGATAGCTTTCCGTACCAACAGCTATGAAAAACTGTTTACTTCAGGTTTAAATTTTTTGAGACTTGTTTTAAATCGCTAATCCCGATGTTTTCACCTTCCAGGTTTACAAGAAACCGTTCATTGGTAAAATAAGTTAATTCGTAGCGGTTATTGTTCTTGTCAAATTTTTCAATTGCCTTGTCTCCGTTAAGGTCAATAGTTTTCTGGTAGCCATTATCATTTTCTTCTTCAAAATTCCACAACCCAAAAAACCGCATGGAATACATATTGGCACCCATTTCACCGGCACAATCCAATATTTCTACATTCAATTCTTTTCCGTCTTCATTTTTATAATGGGCATTGCAGGTAGCAACACCCATTGCATTTGTTGTATTAAAACTGCTTCTTTTCATTCCCATGAACTCTTCCGGTATCAGGGCTTTTAATTGTTCCATGGTAAGCGGAGAAAGTTTTTTTAATTCTTCTGCTTTGCCCTGGCTTAATTCTATGGATTTTGCCATGTCTTTTGCACCTGATAGATCAATTGTTGCTTTATTACCTTCGGCATCTTTTATAGTGATCTTGTCTTTATTACTATTGCAGGAAATGCTGAATAAACCGGCTGCAATGAAGAATGTCAGAAAAAATTTCATAAGCGTTGTTTAAATGTTAAAAGTATGGTTTGTGATATAGTAGAAACCCGTTTACCCCGTGCTATCTCATATATCCTGTATTAAAGCTAAATAATTTTCGCTTTATTTATTATGATTTATTAGGATTGCCTGTTATTTTTGTCTCTCCTCTGAATAACACCATTTTAGCAGACAAACATTAAGCAATTTTTTTAAACCTACCCATAATTTTGCAGGCATGAAGAGATTGAAGTTTATAATTTTTATCGGGGTTTTCATGACATTCGTTTTTTCATCCTGTACCACGATGAAAAGAGATTGTAATGGGGTCAGGCATTATAAATTGAAAAACGGTATTTACCTCTGACATTATCTGAGAATGTCTTTTTCACCTGTACCTATTAATAAAACTGTGCTACTTAACTTTACCTGAAATTTTTCCAGATGTTAAAATCAATTGTTGCAATTATATTTATTTTATTGTTCTCTGTCTGTTCTCCTACAAATTTTAAAGAAGACGCTTCTTTAAAGAAGCATTTTGATGAAAGCAACACACAGGGTTGTTTTGCACTATATAACAACGCAACAAACGAGTTTATTATTTATAATATGAAGCGGTACCGGGACAGTAGTTTCCTGCCTGCATCAACTTTTAAAATAGTAAACTCCCTGATTGGTTTGCAGGAAGGAAAAATCGTAAACGACAGTATGATTATTAAATGGGACGGAGTTGAAAGAAGTATTAAAAGCTGGAACAAAGACATGAACATGTACGAGGCATTCAGGGTTTCCTCGGTTCCCTATTACCAGGAAGTAGCAAGGATGATTGGAAAAGAAAGAATGCAATTCTGGCTGGATAGTATTAGCTATGGTTCAAAAAAAATTACTTCAGCTATTGATTCATTCTGGTTGGATAATTCTTTAAAAATAACAGCAGATGAAGAACTTGGGTTGGTGAAAAAATTATATTTCAATCAGCTACCTTTTTTCAAAAGCAACCAGGAAACAGTAAAAAGAGCCATGCTTTTTGAAAACAATGCAAACTACAGGCTTTCATATAAAACAGGATGGGGCAAAACGGAAAAAGGAAATCACCTGGCCTGGATAGTTGGCTGGGTTGAAGAAAATAACCATCCTTATTTTTTTGTTTTAAACTTTGAGTCAGCAGATCCGGGTGCAGATATACCAGCCATTCGGATCCGTATGCTAAAATCTATACTTAAGCAACTGGGTTTCCTGGAAGGGAAAATGTAATCAGATCAAAATAATTTATTCAATCCTTTCCCTGCTTTCTTTATTAGTTTTGCTATAAACGGCTATCATTTTTCGTATGCAATATTATTGTGAATCCTTAACTGAATATAAACGTCTGAAGACGAAAGAAGTAAAGATCGGCGATCTGTTACTTGGCAACTTTCATCCTATCCGGGTACAAACGATGACAACTCCCGATACGATGGACACACTGGCGACCGTAGAACAGTCTATCCGTTGTATTGAAGCAGGAGCAGAGCTGATACGAATTACTGCACCTTCAAAAAATGAAGCAGAAAATCTGCTGAATATAAAAAATGAACTGAGGAAAAGAGGATATAAAACTCCATTGGTGGCAGATATTCATTTTACACCTAATGCTGCTGAGATTGCTGCAAGGATCGTAGAGAAAGTAAGAGTGAATCCGGGTAATTATGTCGACAAAAAGAAATTTGAACAGATAGAATACAGTGACGCTGATTATGCAGATGAAATTGATCGCATCCGTAACCGATTTACGCCATTAATAAAAATTTGTAAGGAATATGGAACAGCCATGCGGATCGGTACCAATCATGGTTCATTGAGTGACCGGATCATGAGTCGCTATGGCGATACAGCAATGGGAATGGTAGAAAGTGCTATGGAATTTCTCCGGGTAGCAAGAGATGAAAACTATCACAACATCGTTTTAAGTATGAAGAGCAGCAACCCGCTGGTGATGGTACAGGCATATCGCCTGCTGGTAAAAACCATGTTTGATGAATTCAGGGAATGCTATCCATTACATCTCGGAGTAACAGAAGCCGGCGATGGCGAAGATGGAAGAATAAAAAGTGCAGTAGGTATTGGCACTTTGCTGGAAGATGGATTGGGGGATACGATCAGGGTTTCATTAACAGAAGATCCTGAACTGGAAATACCGGTCTGCAGGGATTTGGTGAAAAGATATACGGGTAGGGAGCCGATCGCCGGAAGCCAGGAGTCTGTGCCTTCACTAGAAAAAATAGTTTATGATCCTTTTTCTTATCAACGCAGAGAGACTTTTGAAGTTGGAAATATCGGAGCACATCATGTACCGGTAGTAATTGCTGATCTGAGCAAAATTGAAAAAATTACAGAAGCACATTTACAAAATGTGGGATATATATATAATGAGACTGATGATAAATGGAATATCAGTGATACAGCAGCAGATTATATTTTTACCGGACACCAACTACTTGATTTTTCCTTACCGGGAACTTTAAAAGTGATTGTTTATCCTGCTGCATGGCAAAAAGCTGATGATAAGTCAAAATATTTTCCAATTTACCAGGATAGCGGGTATATTAATTCTCCGTTCAGAAGTGAACTGATGAATTTTGTGATGATTGATTGTTTTAATGATAATGCAGATTCATTTACTTACTTGAATAAACTGGCTAATGACCCTGCAGTTGTTATTTGCCTGAGCAGCACCAATAAAAATGCTATACAATCTGTGAGAAGAATGTATGCAGAACTGATGAGCCGTGGAATAAAAAATCCTGTGATCAATATTGTTGACAGTAATTGGCAAACCACTGATGAACACCTGATCCATTATGCTACTGAAACCGGAGCATTGTTCCTTGATGGGATGGGTGATGGAATTTGCCTGGGAATGACTGCTGGCAGTTATGGACATTTAACCAAAAGCTATGAGCAATTTAAGTCTGCTGGCAGAAAATATCAGCGTAATCTATCAACCGAACAATTTATAAATAATTCTGCCTTTGGAATATTGCAGGCTACAAGAACAAGAATTTCAAAAACGGAATATATCAGTTGCCCCAGTTGTGGCAGAACTTTATTTGATCTTCAGGAAACCACTGCAAAGATCCGATCAGTTACCAACCATTTAAAAGGACTAAAGATCGCTATCATGGGCTGTATCGTGAATGGCCCGGGAGAAATGGCTGATGCAGATTTTGGATATGTAGGCAGCGGACCAGGAAAGATCACATTATATAAAGGAAAAGAAATTGTAAAACGAAATGTAAATAGTGAAATAGCGGTGGATGAACTGATCAATATTCTGAAAGAGCATGAAGCATGGGTAGAACCATAAATGCTTAAAATTTATTTTAAGTTAATATGAAAAGCATAATGTTAGTTAGAAAAACAAATTTTCTGTTTCCTTTTTTTGCGGTTTTTATTCCGGACCTGGTTGCACTTTTTTTAGGTGAAGAAGAATTTCATTTCATGCTTAAACCTTTTTTGGTGCCTTTTTTGATCTTGTACTTTACAAGAGAAACATTTTATATAAAAGACATATCAAAGAAATTAATTGTACTGGCTCTTGTTTTTTCCTGGCTGGGAGATGTATTACTGATTTTTGAATCAAAGAATGAAAACTTTTTCATTCTTGGCCTGATTGCATTTTTAATTGCTCATATTTTCTACATCTTATTTTTTGAAAAAATAATATTGGCTGAGAATCTTAAGAAAAGATACTGGCTCTTTCTGCCCGTTATGGTTTATTATGTGGTTTTGATCTCGGTTTTGTCGCCAACTCTGGATGATATGAAATGGCCAGTCCGTATTTATGGCATTGTGATCAGTTATATGCTGATCAAAGCGTTGCAGGCCGGTTGGATTAAAAACCGAATGACAGCTTTTTATTTAATTACCGGTGCTGTTCTGTTTGTGATATCAGATTCAATATTGGCATTGAATAAATTTTATATGTCATTTGAATATGCCGGAGTATTAATTATGCTTACTTATGGAATGGCACAATTGCTGATTGCTGTAGGGGCTGTTCGGTATATTAACAATATTTCAAAACCATAAATTTGCCACAAAGACACGGAAATTTTATGAGTAGGATTACAGAACCCTTTGCATTGCTCGAGGAAGGTGATTGCAACAATTGAGGATTGGCTGATACTGTTGAATAGAATTATTGCAGCACAAGTGTGCTCCGAAGGTCCAGAGGACTCCTTCGGAGAGTTCCTTCGGAACGACGCAAGGGATGTTAAAGAGTAGTTATAAAGCTGGGCAAATAAAAATCAGACATGCAAAAAACAGACTTTCTTGTTATCGGATCAGGTATAGCCGGATTAACCTACGCTTTAAAAGTGGCGCAGCGTTTTCCCGACAATAAAATAATGGTTGTTACAAAAGCTGCAGCAGATGAAACAAATACAAAATATGCACAGGGTGGTATTGCAGTAGTGAATGATCTGGAGAAGGATAGTTTTGAAAAACATATTGAAGACACCCTGGTAGCAGGAGATGGATTGTGTAATGAGGATGTAGTGAATTTTGTGATCAAAGAGGGGCCGGAAAGAGTAAAGGAATTAATTGAATGGGGTGCCAATTTTGATAAAGAAAAAAACGGTGATTATAAGCGGGGAAAAGAAGGAGGACATTCAGAACACAGGATCTTACATCATAAAGATGTGACGGGAAAGGAAATGGAAAGAGCTTTGCTGGATGCAGTGAGTAAGCAAAAGAATATTGATCTCATCAAACATTGTTTTGTTGTAGATATCATTACACAGCACCATCTTGGTTATCTTATTACCAAGTCTACTCCTGATGTGGAGTGCTTCGGTGTTTATGTATTGAATCTGCAAACAAACAGGATCGAAAAGATTTTGTCAAAGATCACTTTGTTTGCAACCGGGGGAAATGGCCAGGTGTATAGAACAACAACAAATCCTTCTATTGCCACTGGTGATGGTGTGGCGATGGTGTATCGTGCCAAAGGGAGAATTGAGAATATAGAGTTCATCCAGTTTCATCCTACAGCATTATATCAACCGGGTGTAAGGGGCCAGGCTTTTTTAATTACAGAGGCAGTTCGTGGTGATGGCGGCATTTTACGTAATAACAAAGAAGAAGCCTTCATGGAAAAATATGATGAAAGAAAAGATCTGGCGCCAAGGGATATAGTGGCAAGAGCCATCGATAGTGAAATGAAAAAAGCCGGTACTGAACATGTTTATCTTGACTGCAGGCATTTCGAAAAAGAAAAATTCACGGAACATTTCCCCAATATTTATGAAAAATGCATGTCGCTGGGAATAGACATTAAAAAAGACATGATACCCGTGGCACCTGCTGCACATTATAGTTGTGGCGGAATAAAAACTGATGAATGGGGAAGGAGCAGTATAAAAAATTTATATGCTTGCGGAGAGGTGGCCAGCACCGGATTGCATGGTGCCAATCGACTTGCCAGTAATTCTTTATTGGAAGCAATGGTATTTGCGCATCGTTGTTATGCGGATGTATCAGAAAAAATCAAAGATATTTCTTTTAATGAAAATATTCCTGACTGGAATGCTAAAGGCATCACTGAACCAAAGGAAATGATCCTGATAACACAAAGCCTGAAAGAGCTGCAACTGGTGATGAGCGATTATGTGGGTATTGTCCGGAATGATGTTCGCTTGCAAAGAGCATCCCGCCGTCTCGATCTTTTGTGGATGGAAACAGAAGAGCTTTATAAAACAACTGTATTATCGCCCCAATTACTGGAGCTTCGGAATATGATCACTGTGGGTTACCTGATCGTGAAAGGAGCAAGTTTCCGTAAAGAGAGCCGCGGATTACATTACAACACAGACTATCCGGGTAAAAGTGAATTGATGCAAAACATCGTGTTGTAGTTTTTATCTTTGCCAGCTATGTACTATATCGTTTACGGATTGCTCTGGTTATTCTCTCTTCTTCCATTCAGCGTATTATATATTATTTCAGATTTTATATACCTGTTTGTTTTTTATTTGTTTAAATACAGGAAAGAAATAGTGATGAATAACCTGCGAATCGCTTTTCCGGAAAAAACAGAAAAAGAAAGATTGAGGATTGCAAAACAATTTTATCATAACCTGATCGATACATTCCTGGAATCCATAAAGTTTATTTCAATTTCCAGAAAACAAATTGAAAAAAGAAGTACTGCTGAATTCGAAATTATCAATCAACTGGCTGCCAAAGGATATAATGTTCATATCATGGCCGGGCACCAGTTTAACTGGGAGTATGGTAACCTGCTCTACTCGATGAATCTTAAAATTCCTTTTGTGGGAGTTTATATGCCCTTAACCAATAAGATACTTGATAAAATATTTTTCAATTTCAGAAAACAATATGGAACCATCCTGATCCCCGCTACAAATTTTAAAAATAAGATGCACAAAATTTTCAATACACAATATTCGCTGGGATTGGCGGCAGACCAAAACCCGGGAGATCCGTCCAATTCTTACTGGATGAATTTTTTTGGAAAACCCACACCTTTTATTACCGGTCCTGCAAAGGGAGCCATTAAAAACAATACTGCAGTAGTGATCGTAGGGTTTAAAAAAGTCAAAAGAGGATATTATCAATTCAGCACAAAATTGCTTGTTGAAAATGCCATAAATTATACTCCTCAGCAACTGACTGTACTTTATAAAAATGAATTGGAGAAGATCATTAAAAATGATCCGGCAAATTATTTATGGAGCCACCGGCGCTGGAAATATGAATGGAAGCCGGAGTATGGTGAGATCGTTAAAGAATAAGCCCCCGCTGGAAAACGGAGGCTGTCTTTCACAAAACTAAACACTACTCTTATTACTGATTATTTTTTCTTTAACTGGAGATAGTCCAGGAAGTAAATAATTTTCAGAGAAATATTATTGTTCTGGTCAGCTTCAATAGTATTCGTAAGATTTTTAAAATAGTTTCTTTCAAGATTATTGTCAAATTCAAACACGGCATTTTTCCAAACGATATTGATAAAACTACCGGGAGCAAATTGCCATGTGTAAACCATATCAATATTGAAGAAGTTTACATTTTGATCCCTGTTCTGGTTAAAGGTTGAATTGGGGATCAGCTTTCCATTATTTTGAAGCGTATAAAATTCTTTATTTTCTACATTGCTGAAATAATGTCTCATCCTGAAATTGATTCCCGTCTTGTTATTGAAATTATATTTAGCGCTGAGTACATTTTCAACCGTATTCACTTTTCTTCTGGCGAAAACAATTCCGGAACCGTTTTGTGAATAGGTAAACCCTATATTATTGAAACGGGGTTCGAAGAGAAGCAGGTGAGAAATGGATAGTTTATTATTAAAACGATATGATTGGCGAAGACTTGATTCAATTGTAAATCCTTTATAAAAATTAAAAAAAGTTCTTGTAAAAAACTGTGGCGAAATGGAATATTTTTTTGAATCATTTGTTTCCATCCAACCACCAAAAATTATGCTTGAGCCTCGGCGAAAAAACCAGCCGGTATTCCTGGGCTCATAAAAATCATTCTCCCTGAAGCGGAATGATATAAAACTACCTGCCCACCACAATTTTTTTGATTGCAGATTTACATTGAAATTAATATTTGATTGCTGGTATTGCTGATCTGTATTTTTAATTGGACTAAACAGTTTGCTATACCTTGCATTCATATTGATGAAGATCCGGTTGTAAAAGCCTTTTGGTTCAATCCACTTATACCCCATCCAGAAACCATGATCCAGGAAATTATTGTTGGTAAAATAACCCAGGTCATTACTGGTAAATTTTGTGTCTGTTAATTCCTGCCAGACATTGAAATTGAAACGGCCACTGGATTTCCCAAAACTCAATTCCTGACTATAGCCTGTTTTGGTTTTATCCGGTGCTTCATATCCAACCAGGTTGCTCATGGCTGCTTTTCCACCAACTCTCCATGTGTTTTTCTTATCATTAAAATTGAACAAAGCTGCAGTCACATTTGCATCATAATCACTGCCGCTTCTCCATACGTTAGTATTGACCAGTGAAATACTTGAATTATTTTTCAGCGTTTGGTCCAGCACAAACAAATTGTAATTGGTCAAAGGATCAGTTCTATATTTCCTTGTTTCATTGCTAGAGCTGTTTTCCAGAATTGCATATTGCGGTTTTGTAATTGCATTCAAAACCCCAATACCCAATCCACTCTGCGTTCTGCCTGATATTTTTGAAGCATTGATCAGCTTAGATTCGGATGGGTTCTCTATTACTGTTTCATTTACTCCAAGAATATTATGTACTTTATTTAAATGTATTGGCCTGCCACCAATCCTCCGGGAATAAAATAGATTTCCTTTATTGAATAATTCTGTGCCTTCCGTAAAGAAATTCCTGTTCTCGTTAAACTTTACTTCAAAAGGAGTAAGGTTCAATACCTGGTTATCACTTTGTACCTGGCCAAAATCCGGGATCAATGTAGCATCTAAAGTAAATGCCTGGTTAATTCCATATTTTACATCCAGCCCACCATTAAAATTGCTGGTAGCATTTTCTATGCCCGGTTGATTGTATGGATAATGATTGGCATATACGGAGAAGTAAGGAGAAAGCTGTAAGCGAATGGGTGGTTTAATATTTGAAACTCCTACCCATACACCTTCCTGTGGAAGAAACCCATTCACATTCGGGTCAATTGGATTCCAGGTAAATTGTTGTTCTGTTTTTCTGCGACGGCGGGTAATATTCAATCCCCAGTTTTGCACTTCCGCTTTACCAAACCTGATAGCAGAATAAGGAATAAACATTTCAAAACTCCAGCCATTATCGTGGATCACAGCACCACTTTTCCAAACTGCATTCCAGCTAAAATCTTCACCGCCATTGTTATTCCCGCTCTGTGGAGGTGCCATCTTCGCATCCCATTGCTCATTCAATGGTGTGACGAAATATTCAAATCCATTTAATTTATCATAGTAAGTATCAAAAATAATCCCAACATAATCGTTGGCACCATAACCATCCCGGCCTTTTAATTCAGTAGCAATACTGTCCTTGGTTCGCTCATAACAAAATCCGCCGAAATAAATTCCATGATCATCATACATCAGGTATGCTTCTGTTCTGGTTGCGGGGTTTTCGGTAGCACCAACTTTAGGGCGAAATTCAATTAAGTTATTCATGAGGGCTGCATCTTTCCATGCTGCATCATCAATGAGCCCGTCAATCTTTACTTTCTGATTGGTGCGTTTTGCTTCCAGTTGCCGGGGAGCAGGGCTTTGTGCCGTAGAGTGCAGGCAAAAAAATATACCTACCCCCAGGGTAAAAATGGTTTTGATTTTCATGGCTATACTTTTCTTATGACGAATAAGGTTAGTTACAAGTTACAGATGCAGTCTGGGGTAACTACCAAATTTTTCGTAGAATAAAAATAGCATCAGAAAATAAAAAACAATTTCATTTTAGGTAAACGGCAGTATGCACTTGACGAGTGGTTAAAAAAAGAGGTCGTTAACTTTTTATTATGAAAAAGAAAAGAACTGATGATGGTTCAGCTCTTAAAAAAAATTAAAAATATTTTTAATTCAATACTTCTTTCTCTTTTACAATGATTACTTTCTCCTGTTCTTTAATTGCATTCCATCCACCAACTACATTTCTTATGTTATGAATGCCCTGCCTTTTCAATAAAGAAGAAGCTATCACACTCCGGTAACCGCCGGCACAATGCACATAAAGATTTTGTGTTTCTTCAAAATCAGCCATGGTAGCCGGATCAGTCATATCACTCAATGGCAGGTTTAGTGCTTCAGCCAAATGACCATCTGCAAATTCTGTGGGTCTTCTTACATCCAGTACTACCATATTCTCATCATAATTCATATCCATCACAAGTTCATCAGCTTCTACATCTATAATCATATCAATTTCTTCTCCGGCATTTTTCCAGGATTCAAAACCGCCATCCAGATATCCCTGTACTTTATCAAATCCAACTCTTGCCAGCCGGATGATAGTTTCTTTTTCTTTTCCAGCTTCAGTAACGAGTAACATGGGTTTATCAAAAGGTAAAAGACTACCAGCCCATTCAGCAAAACGGCCATCCAGTCCAATACAAACAGAACCCGGAACAAAACCTGCAGTGAATTCTATTTCATTTCTGGTATCAAGAATTATCGTGTCATCACCCGTTAATTTTTTAAACTCTTCAATACTTAACCCTTTTAATCCAATCGTCAATACCTTGTCCAGACTTTCATACCCCTCTTTGTTGATCGTGACATTGATAGGGAAATAATTTGGAGGAGCAGTGATTCCTGCTGTTACTACTTTAATAAATTCTTCTTTTGTTTTTGCATCTAAAGCATAATTATGTTTTTTCTGTTCACCAATAGTAGTAAAGGTCTCGTCACCCAGTTTTTTACCACAGCTGCTGCCGGCTCCGTGAGCTGGATATACGATCACTTCATCAGCCAGTGGAAATAGTTTTGTGTGAATGCTGTCATACATCATTCCAGCCAGTTCCTGCATTGTGATCTCTTGACCTTTTTGTGCAAGGTCAGGCCGGCCCACGTCACCAACAAACAAAGTGTCACCTGTAAAAACACAATGATCTTTTCCGGCAGCATCTTTCAATAAATAGCAGGTAGATTCAAGCGTATGCCCGGGTGTATGTAAAACTTCAATTCTTATATCACCGATGGTAAATATTTCTCCATCTTTCGCCACATGTACCGGAAATTTAGTCTGGGTTCCGGGGCCATAAACAATCGGCGCTTCTGTAGCCTTGCTCAGATCAATATGCCCGCTTACAAAATCGGCATGGAAATGTGTTTCAAAAATATATTTGATCCTAGCCTTTCTTTCATTGGCCAATTGAAGATACTCGTCAATATCACGAAGGGGATCAATTATAGCCGCTTCTCCATTACTCTCTATATAATATGCCGCTTCACTCAGGCATCCTGTATATAATTGTTTTATAAACATTAAGATAGATTTTACCGCAAAGATAAAACAGAAAAAGGGAGGGTACTGCCAGAGCTGAAAATAGAGTTGATCTATTTCAACATATCATCAACAAACTTGTTGAGCTCCAGCATTTTTTGTTTGTTAACGGAGTAATAAATGAACTTTCCTTCTCTCTTTGTATTTACATAACCTGCTTTTCGTAAAATGGCAAGATGTTGCGAGGCAACTGATTGCTCCAGCCGTAAATGGAGAAAAATTTCAGAAACGGTGATATTATCCCTTTCTCCAATAAGTTTTAAAATAACCTGGCGGAGTTTATGGTTGATTGCCCGCAGATTAATAGCTGCTTTTTTAATCCTTAAAGTATCAATATTAAGCTCCGGATCATTGTTTTTGGAGGGAACAATAGTTAAAGAGTATGAATTCATGGTAAAAGGTTGTGTGGTTTAATACCAAAAATAACAGCCATATGCAAAAGTTTAAAATAATTGTGTTGAACGAAAAATATCTGGCGATAGGTGGTCAACGGACAGGGGTATAGAACTCTTTCAGGTATAAAGGTTCAGTATAGGCAAGATCAGAAAATTGCTTTTTCAAAAACATTGAATAGGATATGGGAACCATATGAGATACATCAAATGAGAGATCGCTGAAAAAGGCATTCTTGTTGTTAATCGTCTTCTTGAACTTCTCCATCCCACTTCCTGAAAAGCAGATTGATTTGGAACTAAGTTCATCAGCAAAACTCTTTTCATCAATTATCATTGCCATTGGGCCCTTCACTAATTCAAGTTCTTTGGTATAAAGAGCAGTAAACACTTCCATGCGACGGGCATCTATCATTGGAGCAAGAAGATCGGCTTTCTCATCTTTGGTTGCATTGGCCATAACTAAGAGTGTATTGACAGTTATCAGAGGTTTTTCCAGTGCATAACAAATCCCTTTTGCCGCTGATAACCCAACTCTTAAACCTGTATAAGAACCAGGGCCAATTGTTACTGCTACAGCATCAATATCAGAAAGTCGGATTGGCGCTTCCTGCAATAGTTCATTAATAGCAGGATGAAGCCAGGATGCATGATCTTTTTGCTGGTTGTTTTTCTTTATCACCAACTGCTTTTCCTCTTTTGCAAGACAAACAGAAGCATTATCAGCAGAAGTATCAATATTTAAAATAAATGACATTATATTATTTTCAGTATGTTTCTTTTATTAATAGAGGAGCTGGCTTGTACCTGTTTTCTTTTTCAGATAAAATGTTTAAAAGTTCAAAGATATTTTTCAACCCGATTTTTTCTGCCCACTCAAATGGTCCATATGGATAATTGGTTCCCAATTTCATGGCTGTATCTATTTCATCTTTGGTGCTTACTTTTTCTTCCAGCGCCAGGTAAGCTTCGTTGATGATTAAAGCAATGATGCGTGGTGTAATAAATCCTGCGATATCCGGTATCCAGCATGCTTTTTTACCAAATGCAGAAAATATTTTTTCACTTGCTTTTTTCAGTTCTTCGTTTGTGCTACTGCATTCCACTATTTCCCTTTTCAGAAAACTAATCCATCCATTGATGCGAATAAAGTCGGGATTTATCTCTGATAATGGATTAACCACTGAATTGATGATAACGGGCTTCGGTAAAAATTCAATTAGTAAAGCCAGGTTTGCTTCGTCAGCAGAAAAAAGCAGGTCAATAACGGCATCTGCATCCTGATGATCTTTCAGGTCCGCAAAGTTTTTCACCCAGGATACCAGAAAATCATTTTGTTGCCCTTTAGATAAAAATTCTTCTTTCAATTGTTCATTCGCTACAACTACCAGCTTCATACATTTCTTTTTGCAAAGAAAAGGTATAAACCTAAATTCGTTTACCTAAAATAAATCAATGGAAAAACAGATCATCAATACACAATCAGCGCCAGCGCCTATCGGACCATATAACCAGGCTATACTTTGCGGTAATATGTTATTTATTTCCGGCCAGATCTGTATAGATCCGGCTACAGGCGAAATGAGCAATAAGGATATACAACAGGAAACTCACCAGGTGATGCATAACCTGAAAGCCATTTTATCTGCAGCCGGGATGACGTTTAGTAATGTGGTGAAGACTTCAATTTTTCTCACGGATATGAACCGGTTTTCAGAGGTCAACGAAGTGTATGGAAAATATTTCGAAGGAAATTTTCCGGCCAGGGAAACTGTTCAGGTATCAGCCTTGCCTAAATTTCAAAATGTAGAGATCAGTATGATTGCAGCATTATAAAAATAAATCGCATAAAAATTACCATTAAAAAAGGCTGTTGTTTCAACAGCCTTTTTTAATATCAGAAAGGTTTTTCCTTCATCTTATTATTACTCCGGTTGATATCCGGTAAAAGTTTGTCCGGGTCAAGTATCACATCAATTACCTTGCTGGTTGTATTTACGCCGAATGTCCATTTGTAGCCGCGTTGCCATATTTCTACCGGCAAACTAAGTTTATGTTCTTTACCATTTTCTTCTTTTACAAGAACAAAAGTTGGCATCGGCATTTTTTCCAGGTTTTCAATGGTGATGGTAACGCCATTGGTAGGATCGTTTCGTACATATTTTACATCTTTTACTCCCTGGTCAAGTTTCCATGTGTTTAACACCCATGCACGCCAGAACCAGCCAAGATCTTCACCGGACACATTTTCCATGGTATGGAAAAAATCCCATGGGGTTGGATGCTTATAAGCCCATCTTCTTACATATTCCCTGAAAGCATTGTCAAATCTTTCTTTACCAAGTACAACATCACGCAATGCAATTAACATCATGGATGGTTTCATATAAGCAGCAATACCAAGGTTTGCCTGTTGAATGACTTCAGGTGTATTAAATAAGCCATCCATTTTATCGTTAAAAGTATAATTGGTTAAATCTGCACCAAAAAAAGATTGCCCACTGAATTCTCCGTCATTAAATTCTTCGGTTGATAATTCATTTATAAAGGTGTTGAAGCCTTCATCCATCCAGGCATATTTTCTTTCATTGCTGCCTACGATCATCGGGAACCAGGTATGCCCGAACTCATGATCAGTAACTCCCCAAAGATCAGCACCAGAAGATTGATAGCTGCAAAAAACGATACCAGGGTATTCCATACCACCTACTGTTCCTGCTACGTTTGTTGCTGCTGCGTATGGATATTCAAACCACATTTTAGAATAATGTTCAATGCTGGCTTTTGTAAATTCAGTACTTCTTTGCCAGCCGTTTTTCTTTATACTTTCCACCGGGTACACACTTACTGCCATTGATTTTTTTCCACTGGGTAAGTTGATTCTTGCTGCATCCCAAACAAAAGCCCTGGATGCTGCCCATGCAATATCTCTAGCATTGTTTATTTTAAATTTCCAGGTAAGAGTAGATTTTGCCGGCCGGGAATTTTTATCTGTTACTTCTTTATCGCTTCGAAGCATTACGGTCTTATCACTATTCTTTGCTTCATTCCATCTTTTTAATTGTTCAGGGGTCATGCATTCCTGGTTATTCAGCAATTCACCAGATCCTACAACAATCATATTGGCCGGGGCAGTGATGCTAAAATCAAAATCTCCAAATTCCAGGTAAAACTCTCCTGCACCTAAATACGGCATCGTATTCCATCCCTGTATATCATCATATACACACATCCTGGGAAACCACTGCGCTACTTCATAGATAATCCCGTTCTTTGTTTTTTGTTGTCCCATACGGTCAGTACCTCTCTCAGGAATTTCAAATTCAAATGCAATTTTTATTTTTATTTTATTACCAGATGCTTTCAAAGTTTCATTCAGCCATACCTGCAGACGGGTATCGGTAATATTGTATTTAGGAGTAATCATTTTTCCTGCAGATTCAATCCCAACAGATTTTATGATATAACCATCTGTAAATTTCTGATTGGCCCAGCGGCCACCTGCTTCTGTTGTGGTAGCAGATCCACGGGAATCTTTTCTGTAAATATTCTGGTCAAGTTGTAACCATAAAAACTTAAGATTGTCCGGGCTGTTGTTTGTATAAGTGATTTCCACATCTCCACTTACTTTATGTGTGGTTGTATCTAATGTAACATTGATCTTATAGTCTGATCTGTTCTGCCAGTATTTTGGACCCGGTTCACCACTGGCACTTCGGTAATCATTACCAGGATAAGGATAAAACTGCGGATTGAATGCTTCACGATGATCATATTTTGACTCCTGTGAAAATCCGGTAAATGAAAATGTGAGTAAAAGGATACCTGCGAAAATCTTCTTCATGTGGTGTATAGTTTTCTGAATAATCATGTAAAATAAAGCAAATGACCATTAGTGGTCCTACCATTGAACAGTATTTACAAACTTTTAGGGAAAAACAGACTCTGCAATGGCAATACTTTCTGGTTTTCCAACATCTACCAATTTGTCGCCTGAATGATCGTAGCCAAGTATCAGGTTTTCTGCAGCCAGGGTAAGGTAAACATCGATCAGGGAGAATTTTCCTGTAAATCCTTTTTCTTCCATCAGTCTGAAAACATCATATTCAAAAACCACGACACAACTGTATGCTTTTTCTATCAGGTTATTTTTGCTGATAGAAATTTTTTCTTCTCCTGTTTTTATATTTCTCCAGCCGCATAACCGGTCTGTTTCATCAAATAATAAATAACGGGATGTTTTTCTTTTTGTAACTGCAAAACTGATCAGTGCTTTTTTTTCTTCATGAAAGGAAATAAGTTTTTTGATATCAAGATCAGTCAAAATATCAGCATTACAGGTGATGAATTTTTCTCCCGGCTCAAAAAATTCTTTTGCTTTTAACAAGCCTCCGCCGGTTTCCAGTAATTCATCTCTTTCATCGCTGATGGTAACGGAACTTCCCCAACCTTTATTCACCATGACCGCTTCTATAATATGATCTGCAAAATGATGCACATTCACTACCAGTTCATTAATCCCGTTATGACGGAGGTATTCAATATTTCTTTGCAACAATGATTTACCATTGACCAATGCAAGAGCCTTGGGATGCTGATCCGTCCACGGTTTAAATCTTGTACCCAATCCTGCCGAAAAGATCATTGCTTTCATATTTTGTGATTTTGCCACGGAAGCAAGGAGTAAAATAAAAAAATACGCTGTGTTACTCTGTGCACTTTTTGTCTCCGTGGTTTAAAATTGTTCAATTGGAGCGTCGAGCCAAAGTCTCCCCTTCGGGGCAACGGAAGTTAAATAGAAATCCGGTTGCCGGCTACATACCCCTTGTTTCAAAAATATTTTGTTCACGGTGATTTAATTCAACTTTCACTTTGAATTTATTTCTTAGGTGTCTTGCCATCGCATCAGCTGCATATACACTGCGATGCTGTCCACCTGTACACCCAAAACTGATGACAAGGCTTTCAAAATTTCTTTTGATATAATCTTCAACAGTTATATCAGTGATATCAAAAATACTGTTCAGAAAATCAGGCATCTTTGTTTGTTGTTCTAAAAAATCCTGTACGGCTTTATCACGTCCGGTTAAGGTTTTATACTCTTCAAATCTTCCGGGATTTAAAATACCCCTGCAATCAAAAACAAAACCGCCACCATTTCCAGAATTGTCATCCGGTATTCCATTTTTATAGGAGAAGCTATTGATCTTTATTACTAATACAGAATCTTCAGTTGCCTGTACTGGGGTGAATTGCTCAATGGTTTCATTACTGACACAGATATCCAGCACTTTTTTAAATTCCGGTAATGCAATTCCCAGGCTCTGGTTGTTGACAAAAAATTTTAAGTTGTTTAATGCTAATGGAATGCTGGTTAAGAAATGTGCCTTTCTTTCAAACAATCCACGAAATCCATAAGCTCCCAATACCTGTAACAATCTGATTAAAACATAACCATTGTACTGGCTCTTGAAAACAGTTCTGTCAAGCTTTGATTGAATTTGATTTTCAAAAGCACTCATGTAATCGTTCAGTAATTTTTCTTTCCAATCATCTGGTAAGTTGGCCCTTGCCTGCCAGAGCATACTGGCTACATCATATTGCGGAGCTCCTTTCATGCCTCCCTGGTAATCGATAAAATGTACCGAGCCATCTTTTTTAACCATAATATTCCGGCTTTGAAAATCGCGGAACATAAAATATTTATACTCGGTATGTGTTAAGTAATTGCTTAAAGCTTCAAAGTCATCAATCAGGTTTTGCTTGTCATAAGGTTTTCGTAAAGCGTCCAGGAAATAATATTTGAAATATAACAAGTCGGCCAAGATGGCTTGCTTACCAAATTCTTTATTGGTAAGACAACGGTCATAATCCAATTCTTTATTTCCTGTTACCTGCAGCTGGGCAAGCTCTTCCAGTGTTTTTTTATAAAGATTATAAACAGGCTGGACGAAACCATCTTTTTCTAAATGATCTATCAGGGATACGGGGCCAAAATCTTCCTGTAAATAAAATAATCTGTCATTGCTTATTGTAAAAATATCAGCAACAGGCAGATTTTTTTTTCTGAATTCTCCGGAGAAATAAAGAAAGGTTTCATTTTCTTTTATGTTGGCACCATAGGTGCCGATAGTGGATGACCCATCCTCATCATAAATACGGAAATAACGTCTTTCGCTGCCAGATTGAGGTAAAACATCAATTGAAACCGCTTCTTTTCCTTTCCAACTCTTATATAAATCAAGTATAGACTGAACGATTTGCTGCATGAGGCAAATGTAATATAAACGAGACGGTTGCCTTTGACGAACAGGCATTAGTTTTTAGCTATTTTTGTTGTCTGAACAATTATTATGGGATTTCATTTAAAAAATAAAGTAAGACTGGTTACAGCTGCATCTCTTTTTGATGGTCATGACGCAGCAATCAATATTATGCGCCGGATCATGCAGGCTAAAGGCGCTGAGATCATTCACCTTGGACATAATCGTTCTGTCAAAGAAATTGTGGAAACTGCTATTGAAGAAGACGTACAGGGAATTGCCGTTACCAGTTACCAGGGCGGCCATGTTGAGTTTTTTAAATACATGAAGGATTTGCTGGATGAAAATGGCTGTGGACATATTAAAATATTTGGCGGCGGTGGCGGTACTATTTTACCAGATGAAATTGATGAACTGCATAAATACGGCATCACAAAAATTTATTCTCCCGATGATGGCCGCAAACTCGGCCTCGAAGGAATGATTGAAGAAGTAATAAAGAGTTGTGATGTGCAATTGAATGGTAAAGCAGAATATAAAACGAAACTGAAGCTGGATGAAGTAAAAGATATCAGGACAATTGCAAGAGAAATTACCCAGGCTGAGAACGGGAAAAGCAACGGTATTAATAGGCAAAAGGTAACCATAACGATTCCTGTGCTTGGAATTACCGGTACCGGTGGAGCAGGAAAATCCTCTGTGACGGATGAAATCGTTCGCCGCTTCCTGAACAATTTCAATGATAAAACAATCGCCGTAATTTCTGTGGATCCTTCTAAAAAGAAAACCGGCGGCGCCTTACTGGGTGACCGGATCCGGATGAATTCCATATCTCATCCAAGAGCCTATATGCGTTCGCTGGCTACAAGAGATGATAACACAGCTTTAAGCGGCGCTATGCAGGAGGCGATTGATATCTGTAAAGAGGCATCGTTTGACTTTATTATTTTAGAAAGCGCAGGCGTTGGTCAAAGCGATGCATCCATCCTGGATTATTGTGATGTAAGCATGTATGTAATGACACCGGAATATGGGGCAGCCAGCCAACTGGAAAAAATCAACATGCTGGATTATGCAGATCTGATCTGTATCAACAAATTTGATAAAGCCGGCGCTTTAGATTCGTTGGCCGATGTGCGGAAACAATACAAAAGAAACCACCAGTTATTTACAGCAAAAGATGATGAACTGCCTGTTGTGGGTACCGTGGCCAGCAAATTTAATGATGAAGGTATAAACCGGCTCTTCACCCTGTTGCTAAAAAAAATTGATGCTAAAACTCAAATCCGTTTTGGTGAATTTCTTTTTGCTGAAACAGCACAGGTTTCCCAAGCCATTATTCCGTCAAACAGGACTCGTTATTTAAGCGAGATAAGTGAAAATAACCGCAGCTACGACCAACTTGTAAAAGAACAAGCCTCTCTTGCTACTAAACTGTATCAGCTACAGGGAGTTTCTGATGAACTGAATAGTTTTTCTTTTACGCCGGGTTCACAGGGTCATACAAAAGCTTTGCTGGAGAAAATGAAATTGTTTTATGAAGAACAATTGACGCCGGTGGCCAGAAAGCTTATAAAAAACTGGCCGGAAAAAATTAAAGCCTACGAAAAAGATTATTATGAGTATAAGGTTCGTGATAAATTGATCAGGCAGGAGATGTTCACCCAAAGTTTATCAGGCAGCAGAATACCCAAAGTTGTTTTACCGAAATATAATGATTGGGGAGATTTATTAAAATGGCAGGCACAGGAAAATGTGCCGGGCAGTTTTCCTTTTACAGCAGGTGTTTTTCCATTAAAAAGAGAAGGTGAAGATCCTACACGAATGTTTGCCGGTGAGGGAGGGCCGGAAAGAACAAACAAAAGGTTTCATTATGTAAGCCTGGATCAGCCAGCAATACGATTGTCTACTGCTTTTGATAGTGTGACCTTATATGGTGAAGACCCTGATCCCCGTCCTGATATTTATGGAAAAGTTGGCAATGCAGGAGTGAGTATTGCTACAGTAGATGATGCAAAAAAATTATACAGCGGTTTTGATCTTTGTGATCCGAAAACTTCTGTGAGCATGACCATCAATGGTCCGGCGCCGATGCTGCTGGCATTTTTTATGAATGCTGCCATAGATCAGCAATGTGAAAAATGGATAGAAATGAATGGTAAATGGTCTATTGTGGATGAAGCATTTAAAAGAGTATATAAAAAAACTACTCCTCCGGTTTATAACAATACTTCATCTCCTGGTGAACTTCCTCCTGGAAATAATGACCTGGGATTAAAACTTCTTGGCTTATCTGGTGATGAGGTTTTACCAAAAGAGATTTATGAAGAGTGCAAACAAAAAGCTTTGCAACAAGTGAGGGGAAC
>CAZOOT010000009.1:0-51723 GCA_964581455.1 uncultured Chitinophaga sp.
ATCATAATGCCTGGTATGGACGGACTTGAGCTCTTGGAAAAAATAAAAAATGAAGTTACAAAAGCAGGGAAACTGAATCCTGCTTATATACCAATTCTACAAAATATTTCTCCTGGCGAAATTCAACATTGTGAGAATGCACAAAATTTTTCAAAAATATTAGTTATACAATGGCTTTCTAATTATAAATTTAAATACTGGGACATTACCACATCTTGTTAATATAATTAAAACGAATCCAAGCTTTAAAATATTTAGAGAAAATGATGTAACTCTAAATTATAATTATAAGAATGGGTTATTCCTTTTAAAAATTTCTATAACTCCTGATATGTATAAATGACAAGTAGTTGTTGTTTGTCCCAAGTAGTCCGGGGTATTCCTTTTTTCAAACCCTGTTGTTGTTGGTAAGCTTGGTTCGTGTCCGTTGTTGGTGTTGCCTCCGCACAGGTTCGTGTCCGTGCAGGCTGCCCGGTTGCGTGTCCCCACGCAACCGAATGAGCAAGTAAACAAGTGATGCGTGAGGACACGCATCAAGGCATCTTATGTAGTTGTTTCAGCGATTAAAAATTACATTAGCTTTATTAAATATGGAAAAGCCATTGAACCATCTAAGGTGGAAATCTCCGCACAGGTTCGTGTCCGTGCAGGCTGCCGGGTTGTGTGTCCCCACGCAACCGAATTAGCAAATAAATGAACGAATGATGCGTGGGGACACGCATCACGGCAGTCTTTAAACAATTTTAGGAATACAGTAGCTTTATATAGATGGAAAAGCCATTGAATCAACAAAAGCGAAAATCACATATTGACCAGGGAGAAGTCTATTTCTGGACAGCAACAATAAATAAATGGTATCATTTACTGAAAGATGATGAATTCAAAAATGTCATCATTGAATCTTTACAATACCTGTCGGATGAAGGCAAAATAGATGTATTTGCTTTTATCATCATGCCTAATCACATTCATCTTATTTGGCGAATTAACGAACCAAACGGGAAAGAATCACCACAAGGTTCGTTTTTGAAACACACGGCACATGCCTTCAAGAAAATGATGAAAAAAGAAGGGATAGTAAAACTCAGCGCATATAAAGTGGAAGCTGCTAACAAAAAATATGAATTCTGGCAACGGGATTCATTAGCCATTCCTTTATTCACAAAAAAAGTAGCTATTCAAAAACTGAATTATTTGCATAACAACCCTCTGGCAGAACGTTGGTCACTGGTAAAAGACCCATGCGATTATAAATATTCTTCAGCCAGGTATTACGAACTCGATGAAAAGAATTTTCCTTTTCATAAAGATTTGTGGGAGATATTCTAGTTGAATGATTGGTACAGACCCCCGTGTGGACTCCAAAAGCTGAAATACATTCATGAGAATCCTGTAAGAGCCGGGTTATGCTGTCATCCTTTTCAATACAAATATTCATCTGCTAATTTTTATCATACTGGTATTGATAACTGGGGTTTTCTTACTCATATCAGGGACTGACTTTGATCTTGTGTCGTTGGTAGCCATGCACAGGCCAGCGCCTCATACCAACTACAGCGTAAAACCAGATTACATTCTTAACCTTCCCCTAACAGCATTATTTTGTAAATTACTTTCAGGAGGAAAAGGATATGAAAAAGATTTTTATCACGGCTCTGGTGTGTTTATTCAGTGTAATAATTTCCGCACAATCATACAAAGGCTATGTTTTAAAGAAAACCCCGGAAGAGAAAATGAATGAATTGTATTGCACCGGACTCTTCAGGTCAACACATGGCACTATTCTCGAAGTAGCATCTAATGCAAGCAGTCTGGGATATATCAATATTTTAAACTGGTTGCAGGGTCGTGTGGCAGGTCTTCAGGTTTATACCTCAGGTTCCGGAACAATTCTCCCGGTCATCAGGGGCAGCGTTGCAAGCGTTTATATTGATGAGTTTCCGGTACCGGCCAGTTTTCTGAATTTTCTTAATGTAAATGATATTGCTATAGTCAAGATCATAAAAACCCCATTTTTGGGTGGATTCAATAACAGCGGTGGCGCAGTTGCAATTTATACACTGGGTACAGATGACGAGGAAGAAGTAAATAATATAAAATAGTTTTTTGCAGTTGTTTTTATTCCTCCCGAACAGGGCGATATAAGCTCTCTGCTCTTGTTGGTAGTTTGACTCATAGCACGCCTCATACCAACGACGGCGTAGAACTGTAAACTATTTCATTCACTGTTGTGCATCCTTATTTAACTTCTCCTCATATTGTTTTTTCAGATCGCTTAATGCAGTATCATAACCGGCCTGGTCAATAAAAGCTGCAGGATTATAGGCATCGCCTGTTTTATGCTTGTGGTGCATTTTAAACTGGCTTGCATGGGATGCAAGCCAAAGATCAAATTTGATATCTTTCATTGCCCGGAATGTATAGGTATAATCATTGGCTATCCCGGGATAGGTTTTGATGTCTGCAAATTTTTTATCAGTTACGATAGTTGGCATATTGGCAATAAGCACACGGTAAGATCGCTGAACATCTTTTACTGTAAACAAAAAACTGCTTGAGCCTTTTGTATGACCCGGATGATGCAACATGACCAGTTGCATATCACCGAGGCGAATAGTATCTCCATCATGCAACAGGCGGTCGGGTTTTACCGGTTTGAAAGAAGTGCCATATTGCCCCAATTCATAATCTGAATTACCACCGCTTACCAGTTCATCAGCCTCTTTTTCATTTGCCATCAGTTGGGCGCCTGTGCTTTGTTTAATGTCTGCCATAGCACCTGTATGATCATAATGTGCCTGTGTGGTCAGGAGTATTTTTGTATCAGAAAATTTAAAACCTAATTTTTCAATATTGTTTTTTATTTGTGATTCAGATGCCGCAAGCCCTGTATTGATGAGAATATTTCCTTTTGATGTGGTGATCAGATAGCAGGCAAGATCGTAAGTGCCTACATAATAGAGGTTGCCTGCTATGCGAAAAGGCTGGTAGGGTGCTGCCCATTCTGCCGTAGTTCTTGGTTCATTTATTTTTTGTGCATTAACTGTTATTGACAGGATTAAGATAGCAGCAAGAACAGTATTGTGAAATAATTTTCTAAACATATAGCAGGGTTGATTGAAAACAATGTTCAAATATATCAGCTTATAAGTTCAATTCAATTTCATGGATATAAATTTTATTGCAAACTATTATTTGTGATCTTTCTTTCAGTGTATCGCAACAAAGGGTTATTAATTATTCATTTTCTCTTTCCTTTAGACGGCAACCTGACTAATCCTTTAAGCGAAAACATATTTTTTTGCATTTCGTTAACGGGAAAATGGCTGATAATTCTGGAAAATTTGTAATCAATAAAAGATCAGGAATGTATTTTAATAAATTAGTTTGTTTTCTGCTTTTGACAATATCCATAAAATCTTTTTCCCGACTTAACGATCCGCCAGTCGTTACCAATATTACAAGGGCAACATTTTTTACTCCGGGTATCAGTTATGAAAAAAGGATCGGAAAATCTCAAACAGTTTTGGGAAATGCATTTCTGGCTACTGCTTTTTCTTTCGGTTACTCCAGTTCATTGGGCACCAGTTCCAATATTAGTTTTGACCCTGCTTTGGCATTTCAATACCGTTATTATTACAATAACAAACAGAGACTGGCCAGGGGCAAGCGGACTGAAAAAAACAGTTTGAATTATTTGAGCATAATAACAGAAACCAGCTTTACAAGAAACAGTTTGTCTTCTTCATACCTGATAGAAGAGAACCGCCGACCTGTTTACGATATAGGGGTAGCCTGGGGGTTTCAAAGAAATTATATAAGAAGGTTCAGCTTTGATATGAGTATCGGTGCCGGTTATTTTTATACTTCAAACACAAAATTCAATGAATTTGGACAAGCAGTTAAAGTAAATGCCGGAGAGATTTCTTCAATAGGAAAACTGAGCCTTGGTTTCTGGCTTAATAAAAGGGATTGAGTTTTTTAATCTCGCAATCTGTTTTTATTTACTCAGCAATGATTTTTATCAAAGTTCCCTGTGCAAGATTATCCGTCAATTTCTTTCCATTTAAAATTGCAAATTCTTCAAAACGAGCTTCGGGAAGATTATGCTGACGGAAAAACTGTGACAATGTCATAGCCGATCCAACTGTTTTTATTCTTACCCGTTCAGGTTTTTTATTTAGTTTGACAGGATCAGTGAGTGGTTGGAAACCCTGCATTGTGTTACTGAAACTGGCAGCATAATTATTAAAATCAGTTCTTGCCGATACACCGATCAGGTGATAAATAAGTCCATTATATTGGATTATATAAGACATGGTTCTGAGTACAGGCTGGTTTTGACTTTGGGGTTGCTGATCCGCAACAAGATAAATAGCCTGTAATCCATTTACAGTAATGCTTCTTGTTTCTACTGGCTCCAGTTTATAATTCCTCAGGATTGTATCATATGCCGATTGCAGAGAATTTCCCTGTGCCAGCATCAGCATCATTATCGCCTTGCCGTCTTTTGGTGCCATCTGCACTCTTTGAGGAGTATTCTGGTAATTCCAGTTCGGTGGTATAGGAAACTGAAATTTCAGCACTGGGTGATAAAAATTATTATTTTCTTTATATCCTTCCTGGGGGTCTTCACCGAAGACCAGGCCTTCAATACTTTTCAGATAAATATTCCGGTTTACTACGGGATTCGTGAGGTTAAGTTTTTTCTGCCATTCTGCAGCTAATTTAGTTACCGTTATATTTCTATCACCCGGGTTTGGATGTGAGGATAAAAATTCAGGCAACCGGGCAGCTTCTGATCCTGATGACTGTCTTTCGAGGGTATTAAAAAACAATGCCATTTCTCTTGCATCATACCCGATTTTAGAAGAATATTCTACTCCCAGTTCATCGGACTCCCTTTCTGCATCGCGGCCGTATTTTAATAATAATAACTGAAGCCCTGAGGAAGCTGTTTCAGCAAACCTGGCAAGTTCAGGTGAAATGATGATTCCCGCTATAATACCTAACTGACCAAGAAGTGCGTTTCTTTGTTGTTCAACGCTGTGCCGGTGAGCAATATGTCCGATCTCATGACCGAGCACTCCGGCAAAATCAGCTTCACTATTAAAATAAGCCATAATGCCACGGGTAAAATAAACATATCCCCCCGGCACTGCAAAAGCATTGACCACATCTGAATTCAACACCCTGAATGTATAATCCAGATTCGGGCGGTGAGATATGGCCGCCATTTGTTTTCCTTTTGTTTTGATAAAATTCTGCATAGCTGAATTATCATATAGTCCAAACTGTGCAACTATTTGCGGATCTGCATCCTTTCCCATTGCAATTTCCTGGGCTTCGGACATCAATACAACCTGCTTTTTGCCGGTAACAGGATTTCTGGCACAATTACTAAATAATAAGAGAGTAAAAGATAAACAGCTGATTAAAATTTTATTATTCATATTTATTAAGTTAGATCTGTTTTTTTAATTAACGGAATGTATTTCTGTTTTATTCAAAAATAATGCCGGTACAATTTATTATTGCTGAAAGCATAGTTTGTTTATAAAACCTAAAAAAAATTACAAATAACGTATTGCAGTTATTTCAGGTCACTACTTCAGACAAGTATTATATTACAAAGGTTCTTAATTTTTTAAAGAGAATAGTTATATAGATATTGAAATAATTTATATCATTCACACATCTCCAGATTTAACTGAATTCAAATCAGGGCTTCTTTGCTTTAGGTGAATGTGCTTGAAGGAAGCCCGCCTGTTGCTTCCACGAATGAATAAGCAATGAATAAGTACTGCATGAGAACAGGCATCATGGATTTTTTAAGTTAAGCAACCATATGAGCAGAAAAGATTAGGACAAATCGGACCAGGGTCAGTAAATTTCTTCAATTATATATGCGTGGCTATTAAATTCAAATTTATCATTCTTTTCCAGGCCAAGCATAACACTGTAGATGGGAGCTTTGGTAGAAATGCCAAAAAAAGTTTCGCCATCGATTTCAACTTTTTCACTGGATACAGCGATAAAAAAATTCATTTTATCGGTAATAACTACGGCGCCCAGGTCTACTTTCGAATTAATCTTGTCAGGGTTCAGAGATTTTAAGAGATCCATTTCCATTCTTACAAAAGCAAGTTCTTTTTCAAAATTTCTCAGCAGTTCAATCTTACCTGTTTTACGATCTTCCGTTTGGCTGCTGGAATGATTTTTGGAAAAGGCATCGTCCTTCATCTCACTGACACGGCTTTCAAAACTCATGATCAATTCTTCCTGTTTTTTTATACATGCTTCCAGTATCAGATTTTTTGATATTTTCTTTTTCATAATTTTTTATAAATAATTTGACGGTGGAATAAAGATATTGTATAACAGCTAGGTTGTTGCAGAAATTTCTGATTAGTTCTTTTTTCTATAAATTTTCAGGAGAAACTGCCAATAATTACTTGCAAAATCCCCGGCGGTACTGTAAAACCCAGTCGCTGTAATGATAAATTTCTATATAAATTTGAATCTCAAAACAAACAGTTCTCACAACTTCATCATAAAAATAATTGTATAACTTCAGTTTCACCAAACGGTAACAGAGCCATTGGTGTTTTCTGGAAGGAACCTGCAGAGAGTAGCGGTGGTTCGGGGAGTTATTTTATAGAAGATAAAATGTATTGCCAGTGATAAATCTAGTTGATAAGTTTACCAGGAAATGATATCAAAGTTTTAATCAGCATTTATTTTAAAGTATAATGAAAAGATTTGAAAACCAGGTTGCCATTATTACCGGGGGAGCCGAAGGATTGGGTAAAGGTATTGCCGTACGCATTGCATCTGAGGGTGGAAGAGTGGCTTTATTTGACATCAATAAAACTTTACTTCATCAGACTGTTGAAGAATTTTTGAAAAAAGGTTTTTATGCAGAAGCGTTTGAAGTGGACATTTCAGATGAGCATTCAGTAATACAGGCTATTGAGAAAGTGGAAGAAAAATACGGACAGATCCACATCATGGTGAATTGTGCCGGTATAGTTGGATTAACCAGTACAAAAATCACTGACTATCCTGTTGAAGAATATGATAAGATATACCGGGTCAATCTGCGTGGATCTTTTTTAATGACCAAACATGTAATTAAAGTGATGGAGAAAAATAATTATGGTCGCATTTTACTTCTGGCTTCCATTGCAGGGAAAGAGGGCAACCCTTTTATGACGGGTTACTCTTCTATGAAAGCAGGTGTGACCGGGCTGGTAAAAGGGATTGGGAAAGAGTATGCTCAAACGGGTATAACAATAAATGGTCTTGCACCTGCTGTTATAAAAACTGCCATGAATGAAAAAACTGCACCCGAACAATTGGCTTATATGACTGCTAAAATTCCAATGGGCAGACTTGGAACTGTTGAAGAAGTAGCATCAATTTCCTGCTGGATTGTTTCTAAAGAAGCAAGTTTCAATACGGGATTTGTTTTTGATATTTCCGGAGGCAGGGCAACTTATTAAAGCATATTTCTAAAAAAGGTAATATTGAATTGATCTAACCATTTTCGTTTTTACAATTTTTATTTCAGGATTTTTTTCTGAATATTATTCCAGTAGAATTTCAGTTCCTTCCTTAGCCATTTCATATTTGAATGGGTAATTATTATTTTTTTCAAGTTCTTCAAAAATCATGTTGAGATCCTTATCCGTATGTGAAGGATCATGATGTGTAAATAACAAATGCTTTGCTTTACTCAATGATGCAAATTTCAATACGTCATCCATGGAAGAATGTCCCCATCCGATTTTGGTTTTATATTGTTGGGTTGTGTATTGCGCATCGTGAACCAGGAGATCGGCATTGATTGCAAGATCAATACCGGATACCCATTTGCTGTCAATAGGTAAACCGGTAATACCAAGTGCAGGCTCATGATCAGGTATGAAAGCGAATACAGAATTTTTTCCTTTGATGCGGAATCCAACAGTTGGCCCGGGATGCATTACAAAATCAGAATGAATGGTAAAAGGACCAATTTCAAAACTGCTGTTTTCAATTTCATGAAGAATAAGATTGCATGGCAGGTCCCGGATAAGAACGGGAAATAAAGGAGGGGATAAGTAACGGCTAAGCCTGGCATACAAAGTTTGAGAATTGCTGGCCGGTCCCCAGATATGAATTTCCAGTTCAGGATTAAAAAAAGGATTGAAGAAACCAAGCCCCTGGATATGGTCAAGATGAAGATGCGTTAATAAAATATCTATTCTTTTATTTGCAGCATTTTTTCCGGAATCAGAATTTCGCATACCAGTTCCTCCGTCAAGCACCAATGCCCAACCGTCTTCCGATACATCCACACAGGTTGTGTTGCCTCCATAAATATCGGTTTCGGGCCCTGGTGTAGGAATAGAACCACGAACACCTCTTAAAATGATTTTCATTCGTCTTTTGATTTCCAAAAAATAGCAACTGCACCCAGGAACCGTGAAGCCCTGCCAATAATGGGATATGCAGTAACAGAAATTTTTTCTTTTTTCCCTTGCAGACTTTCTATCCAGAATGTTTTATGATGGGGAAGTTCATTCTGCAAAGTACTAACCAGTGGTAATTCATGGGGTGGAATAGTATTTCCCGAATCATCCGATTGTTTGAAAATGGTGGACCACATTTCTACAGGCATTTCACCGGTATCTTCAAAACGTTTTCCCAATACCACTTCAGCCGGCTCATTATAATATATAAGATTGCCTTTTGTATCCGTAATGAAAGCAGGTAAAGCAAGACAATCTGCCAATTGCCGGTTAAGAATTATTTCTATGGGATAAGAAGGCATAATGAATAAATCTTTAAATGAATTGCTCATTTTAAATATACATCAATAAAAGAATCAGGAAAAATAAAATTTCGGACTCTGAGGCTACAAAAGAAAAAACAGAATATAGTTTTGACTTCTTTCAGAAAAAGAAAGTTTTCTGCCAATAACAAGTTTATATCTTTTCAGATAACTAAATTCTATTGAATCATTTTTCCCTTAATGATCTCCATCAGCCCTGCTTTAAAGGCTTCGCCTATCTGAATTTCAGCTGATACATTTTTAAGTCTTACTAAATTACCTTCAATACCGGTGATTTTGGAAACAGGAATGATATATGATTTATGAACCCTGATGAATTGATTTTTAAGCAATCGTTCCTCCAGTTCTTTCATGGTTGTCAGCACCAGAGTTTTTTGTGAACCACAATGAATGGCCATATAGTTTTTCAGGCTTTCAATGAAATCAATATCTGCCAGGTTAATCTTCAGTAGTTTTCCTTTGGCTTCTGTTTTTACAAAAATATAATCGGTTTCTCTTTCAGATTTTGGTATTTCCGCTTTCCGGTTTAATTGCTCCATGACTTTTTGAACTGCTGTTAAAAAACGTGGGAGCCGGATTGGTTTCATCAGGTAATCCACTACATAGAGTTCATATCCTTCCAGAGCAAATTCACTGTAAGCAGTTGTTAGTATCACTTTGCTTTTTCCATGAATGGCTTTTATAAATTCAATACCTGAAATTTCAGGCATTTGAATATCCAGGAAAACCAGATCAATTTTTTGATCACCAATTATCTTCAGTGCCTCAATGGGATTTTGAAAACTTGCCACAAGATTTAACTGCGGGGTTTGATTTACATAATGGACGAGGATGTCAATAGCATGTTGCTCGTCATCAACAATTATACAGTTGATCATAGTTTATCAATTGTTAATTCAGTGGTATAAAATTCTGTTTCATCTTTCACTGTGAATTTATAGGCGCCGGCATAAGCCAGTTCCAGTCTTTTCTTAATGTTTTCCAAACCAATTCCGGTTGATAGTTGTGTTGGCCCGTATTTCTTTTTATTCCGGCAATAAAAATAGAGTTGATTGGCTTTTACTTCCAGTTTAATATCAATCGGGTGATCGGGATTTTTCAGGTCGCCATGCTTAAATGCATTTTCAACAAGGGTAATGAGTACAAAAGGTATGATCGTAGCGCCGTTCACATTTCCCAAAACTTCAAAATTTACTTTCAATTGGTTGCTGAAGCGAAGCTGGCTAATCTTGATCACATTATTTACATGTTCTATCTCGTCTTTTAAAGGAGCTTTACCATCCTTTTGATTACCCTGGCTGAGAGCATAACGCATGATATCACTGAGGGTAAGAATGCCTTCTGATAATTCAGATGAATATGGCAGTGATTTTGCGTACAAAAAACTTAATGTGTTATGTAAAAAATGCGGATTGATCTGTGCTTTTAAAAAATTAAAATTTGCCTGGGATATTTGTGCTTCCAATTGAAGTTTCTGTGCCTGTAATACAAATCTCTGTTTGAAAGCTTCTCTTGAAATGGTGAGATAGGCAAAAAGATAACTGATGAGGAACAAGGGTATCATGCCACCCATCATTGCACCCAGCATATGTCCCATTGACTTATATTCACCATGCAGGGCTCCGGGTAAATAATTATAAAGAATGCCATTGTAAACAAAAGAAACAAAAAAAATCAGGCCGGTGATTTTTAAAAAAGAAAGAAATTTTTTATTCTCTGCAAGCAGGTTATAATAATAGTTCAGCGTAAAATAAAAAAAAGTGACAAAGTAAATAAAACCCAGTGGTGCCTCCAGGCTACTGCCACGGAGCCGAACTGTTTCTTCTGACAATTTTTCTGTTTCCTTATTCAATTCAGTATAATTCATGGAATAATAAATACCATAAATGATAGCGGCTATCACTCCGACCGCCACAAACCCAAACAGGATATGCCAGAATTTGTATCGTGTTTTAAATTTCATTTGTAACTGTGAAAATAAGAAAGGGATTTCTAAGATCAGCGTTAATAAGTTCCTTTTCGTCCTTCTAATTGCCTTGTTTGTAAAACGTTTTTCTTCCACGCTTTCATCCTGATTAGGTTTATATCTGAAAAAAGAAATATCTACTCACTTAAAAAAAACTGGTATGAAAAAATGTTTATCCTTATTAGCAATAGCATTTAATATGACAATTCTATTGCAAGCACAGAATGATCCGGGTGCAGCCAACTGGAAAACCTGGTTACTTGACAATCCTCAGAAAATAACAATTGCAGCAGCCCCTGATGCAGTGATAACAAAAAAGGAATTGCAAATCATTAAACAGGGGATGATTAAGCAGGATGAAAAAAAACTGGCAGCTATTAAATACTGGGATGCAGGGGCACCTTCATACCGCTGGAACCAGATCGCCCCGAAACTGATCGATCAAAAACCAGAAATATTGCTGCGCATTCCAACTGCCTGGATGAATATTGCAATTTATGATGCAACAATTTTAGCCTGGAAAGAAAAGTTGAAATATAAAAGAAAGCGGCCACAGGCAACAGATGCTTCCATAAAACCATTGATTAATGCGCCACTTACTTTTTCTTATCCATGCGAGCATTCTGTTACAGCTTCTGCTGCCGCCATTGTTCTGGCTTATTTTTTTCCTGAGAAATCCGATTCAATATTGGAGATGGCTCATGCCGCTTCACAATCCCGTATTGATGCAGGCGTACAATTTCCAAGCGATGTGGAAGCCGGTTGGAAACTGGGCGAGCAGGTTGCAAAGCAAATTATTGAAAAAGCTAAGAATGATGGTTCAGCAAAAGAATGGGATGGCAAAATGAATAGGGATCCGAAAAAATGGACTGGCAATTATCCAATGGGAATTACCCTGGGACAGTTTTCACCTATTGTCCTGAAATCTGCAGATCAGTTCAGACCCCCGGCTCCTCCTGATTTTGAATCAGAGATGAATGATCTGAAGAATTTCAAACAAACATTTAAATCAGCTTCACTTGCTTATTACTGGGCAAATAACGGAGGATTTGATTATTGGTCAGATGTGGCTGCCGAAAAAATGTTTGAGAATCGTATCATGGATAATGCACCGGTGGCTGCCCGTATATATGCAGTTTTACATACTGCTTACCATGACGCAGCCATTGCCATCTTTGATGCAAAATATACCTGGTGGGGTATCAGGCCCGTTCAGATGGATAGTACTTTTAAGCCATTGATACCAACACCTCCCTTTCCCGGATATCCATCTGGTCATGCTCTTGGTGCAGGTGCTACCAGTGCTGTGATGGAATATTTTTTTCCTGCTGATGCAAAACAATTTCAAAAGTTTGCACAAGATTGTGCTGATTCAAGATTTTATGCAGGTATACATTTTAAAAGCGATAATGAAGTTGGACTGAAAATGGGAAAAGAGATTGGGAAATATATTGTGGAAACCTGGATGAAGAATTAAAGACATTGTATGCGTATAGTAAATTTTGAAATTATTTACGACTGAATTAAGTCTCATAAGTACAATTATTGCTCTGTGTTTCCGCAATTACCAGCATTATTAACCGGTTATCATTTTTTTAATCCGGCGGTATCTTATTCTTATTAACTTAAGAAAAATATATCTGCCATGAAAAAAATTATCAGTTTATTACTTTGTTTTCTCGTGTTGATTATTGTGCATGCACAGGAACAACATTCTTCACCCACAACTAAAAAGGAAGTTGCAAAGAACCTGACAGCTGCTGACTGGCAATCTGATATGAAATTTCTTCAGCAAACTGTACATAAGGATTACTCCTTTCTTTTTAAAAATATAACTGCAAAAGATTTTGATGCAGCGGTAGATAAATTATACAAGGAAATTCCCTCTTTGCAGGATCATGAGCGGCTTGCTGGCATCGGTCGTATTGTTTCATTATTTAAATACGGACATACCAATATCAGCTGGAGAGAATCACCGGTGAAATATCAAACCGTTCCTGTAAGCTTTTACTGGTTCAGCGATGGTGTTTATGCAGAAGGGGTTGATAAGAAATATGAAAAGATTATTGGTGCAAAATTGATTAAGGTAGAATCTGTTCCGGTAGAAAAAGTATTAGCAGAGATTAAGCCTCTTGTTCCTGCAGAAAATGACCAGTACTTTAAAGCCTATGGATTGGATCACCTGGCGATACCGGAAGCCTTGCATGCACAACGTATTTCAGCAAAACTGAAAAAATCTGTTACTTACACATTTGAGAAAGAAGGAAAGATATTTGATATGAGTATTGATGCAGTTGATGCATTCAGGTTCCCCAGAAGATATGGTTTTGTTACACCGGGAGCTGATTGGGTAAGTGTCCGCAATCAAAATAGCACACCCTATTATCTGAAGAACCTGGATAAAATTTATTACTTCGAATACCTGCCTGAATTCAAAACAGTTTATGTTCGGCAAAGCCAGATCCAGGATGATCCGGAAGAAGCTATTCCTGCTTTTTATAAAAAAGTGTTTGATTTTATTGAAAAAAATGATGTAGAAAAACTTGTGCTGGATGTCCGCCTTAACGGTGGAGGAAATAACTATAAGAATAAACCCATTGTTACAGGAATAATTGGAAGTTCCAAGATTAACAAAAAGGGAAAGCTTTTTGTTATTCTGGGCAGAAGAACATTTTCTGCCTGTCAGAACCTGGTAAACGAACTGAGCAATTATACCAATGCATTATTTGTTGGTGAACCAACTTCTGAGAATATTAATTTCTACGGGGACAACAGGAGGGTGGAATTGCCAAAAACGGGGCTTCCTGTTTTTTTATCTTTTGCATGGTGGCAGGATAAGCCTCAGTGGGAAAATGCACCATGGCTGGCGCCACATCTGGCTGTTGAAATGAGTTTTGAAGAATACAAAACGAATAAAGATCCTGTGCTGGAAGCTTGTTTAAATTTTTCTGATAAAGATGTAGTGCTTGATCCATTTGAATATTTAAAGGGATTGTTTAAGGCCGGAAAACTTGATATGGTAGAATCGGAAGCAAAAAGAATTTCAGCTGATCCAAAGTACCGGTATATGAATTTTGAAAGTAGTCTTAATAAAGCAGGGTATGATTTATTAAATTCAAAGCAAATGGAGTCTGCGATTTTTGTTTTTGAACTCAATACAAAATTATATCCGAATTCAGCTAATGCATGGGATAGCTATGCCGAGGCAAACTGGAAAGCAAATAAAACAGATAAGGCAATAGAATATTATAATAAAGCCATTGAACTCGATCCCCATGGTGGCACAGGCGATAATGCAAGAAAAATGCTGAAGCAGATCAAAGAAAAGAAAGCATTCTGATTTTTGAATTTGAAAATCAAACTGCGGGTTCCTGCTGACTCAGGCAATGGAAACTGCCCAGTCCCCAGATGATCTCTGTAGAGTCGATACCAATTGTTTCTCTGCCGGGAAAACAAGAGGCAATTATTTGTAAAGCTTTATCATCTTTGGCACAGTTAAAAACCGGAACGATCACATATTTATTACAGATATAAAAATTGGCATAACTGCAGGGAACTCTTTGTCCTTCATATTCCATAAAATCCGGCATGGGCAGTTCTACAATATTTAATTGTTTTCCATTCAGCAATCGCATCTTCTTTAATTGCTTGAGATTTTTTTCCAGCAAAGCATGGTTTTCGTCTTTTGTATTTTCTTCCACAACGGTAAGTACAGTGTCTTCATTTATGAAACGGACAGTATCATCAATATGCCCATCCGTATCATCACCAACAATTCCTTCATTCACCCATAATACCTGTTCCATTCCATAATAATTGTACAGGTATTCTTCAATCTGTTGTTGATTCAGATGAGGGTTCCTGTTTTTATTTAGCAGGCATAGGGTAGAAGTGATCACAGTTCCTTTTCCATTAAAATCCACTGAGCCACCTTCCATAATAATTCCAGGATTATAAACAGGAATTCCGAAATGATTCCCGATTTTAGTTGGAATGATATCATCCAGATCACAAGGAAGGTATTTACCGCCCCAGGCATTATAATCCCAGTCAACAATTACTTTTTTTATGTCAGCATTTGGATTTAATAAAAAAGCAGGACCATGATCCCGGCACCAGGCATCATTTGTCGGATGCATAAAAAATTCTACCTGCGATAAATCCACCGCTTCTTTTTCCATGCAGCTGATGGCAAATTTCTTCATGGATTCATCATTTACATTGATGCGAACCTTTTCACTTTCAGCCAGCCTTTTTATAAACTGACTATAATATGGAAATATCGTATGGATCTTTCCGGGCCAGGATGCTTCTTTGTGCGGCCAGCTGAGCCAGGTAGCTTCATGGGGAGCAAATTCTGCTGGGAAATAGTAACCGAGATCTTTGGGTGTAGGTTGGGTCATTTTATAAATTTTCAATACTCAATACTCAATATTCAATTCTCAATGTTCAATTAAGAGATGTCCTTGCGTTGGACATTGTTAGTTGAGCGTTGAACATTGAGCATTTTTTACTCATCGTCAATAAATCTTTGTGTAATTGGTTGATATGAATCTATCCTTCTATCTCTTAAAAATGGCCAATGGGTTCTGTATTGATCCGTTTTATTTGTATCAATTTCTACCACTTTCACTTCCTCTTTTTCATGATCTGCTTTGTATAAAATGCTTCCGAAAGGGTTGCTTACAAATGAACCACCCCAGAATTTCATTTTCCCGTTTTGTTCCATACCAACACGGTTCACACTAACTACATGTATGCCGTTGGCTACAGCATGACTGCGTTGAATAGTTTGCCAGGCATTGTATTGTTCTGTATTCGTTGCTTCATCCTGGGAAGTAGCCCAGCCAATTGCCGTTGGATAAAATAATATTTCTGCTCCCATCAATGCGGTGATCCTCGCTGCTTCCGGGTACCACTGATCCCAGCAAATCAATACGCCAAGGGTTGCATATTTTGTTTTAAAAATTTTGTAACCCAGATCACCGGGAGTAAAATAGAATTTTTCATAATAAGCCGGATCGTCGGGTATATGCATTTTGCGGTATTTACCGAGATAAGTTCCATCAGCATCCAGCACAGCCGTTGTGTTGTGATAAATACCCTGGGTTCTTTTTTCAAATAAAGAAGCTATGATCACCACATTCAGTTCTTTTGCCAGTTTGCTAAAAGCATCTGTTGACGGACCGGGAACGGCTTCTGCTAATTTGAAATTTTCATAGTCCTCTACATCACAGAAATAAAGCGAAGTAAATAATTCCTGCAGGCAAACGATCTGTGCACCTTTGGCGGCTGCTTCTTTTGTTTTTTCAATTGCTTTCTGCAAATTTGCTTCTTTATCTTTTGTGCAACTCATCTGCACCAATCCTACTTTAACTACTGACATTTGAATTTGGTTTATATAAAAAATGCTCCGGAAAAACCGGAGCAAAAGTAATTAAAAGACTTCACCTCTTGTTATCCTTTATAAAGGAAATGAGTTAGCAGGCTTTAGATAGTTTATTGACTGTAATAATAAAACATTTCAGATGTTATTTTTTTTACTTCAATAACATTGTTTCAAAAAGTTGGCCTTGTGCTTCTGCAAGCCCCCTTTAAGGGGTTTGGGGGTTACACCAAATAACTAAACAGGGTATTGTCCTTGCTCAGTTCCGTAAAGCCGATATGGAATTTATCAAGATTTTTTAATAATGCTTCAAAGTCTTCCCTGCTTTTTAATTCAATACCAACAAGGGCAGGGCCGGCTTCCTTATTATTTTTCTGCATATACTCAAACCGGGTTATATCATCAGTCGGCCCCAGTACATTATTTACAAATTCTTTTAATGCACCCGGTCTTTGAGCAAAATTGACCAGGAAATAATGTTTTAGTCCTTCATATTGCAGGCTTCTCTCCTTGATCTCCTGCATGCGGTCAATATCATTATTGCTCCCACTTACAATGCAAACAACTGTTTTATATTTAATTTCATTTGCAAAATCATCCAAAGCAGCAATGGATAAAGCACCTGCAGGTTCCACTACGATTGCATCTTCATTATATAGCTTGAGAATTGTTGAACAAACTTTTCCTTCTGATATCAGATGCATGTCATCCAACACTTCTTTGCATATAGGAAAAGTAATATCGCCAACTCTTTTTACAGCAGCGCCATCAACAAAACGGTCTATATTATCCAGCGTGACGGGGTGACCTTTCTTTAATGCTTCATACATGGCAGGTGCACCTTCCGGTTCCAGGCCAATGATCTTTGTTTTCGGGGAATAGGTCTTAAAATAAGAACCAACGCCTGCACATAGTCCGCCACCCCCAACGGGTAAAAACAGGTAATCAACATAGTTCAGGTCTTCAAGAATTTCAACTGCAACTGTTCCCTGTCCTTCAATAATCCTGTAATCATCAAATGGAGGGATAAAGACCATTCCGTTTTCTTCAGTATATTTTTTTGCAATGATGGCACAATCATCAAAAGTGTCCCCTACCAATTTTATTTCTACATTACCTTCTCCATGCATTTGGGTTTGTTTCACTTTCTGATTGGGAGTAATGGTGGGCATGAAAACAACTCCTTTTGCTTTTAATTTTTTACAGCTAAAAGCAAATCCCTGTGCATGATTACCTGCACTGGCACACACAACACCTCTTTCCAATTGTTCTTTTGGAAGGCTGCTCATCATGTTGTAAGCGCCACGCAGTTTATAACTTCTCACAACCTGCAGGTCTTCCCGTTTCAAAAAAACATTGCAATCATATTTTTTTGAAAGATGGGTGCTGCGTTGCAAGGCTGTTTTTGTTACGATCTTTTTCAGTCGCATGGCTGCACCTGCAAAATCCAATGACACTTTATTCGATGTTGTATTCATTTTTATATTGCCGCTTCAGCTTTTTTCTTTTTAGTTTTTGAGGGTTGATTTTCGGGACGTAATGAACGAACAGTTTTACCAGCCTGCCATAATTCACTGTCACGAAGTTCTTTTAGCTCTACTTCCAGCTTTTCACGGTAATCTGGTTGAGAATTTGAATCAATGGAACGTTGTGATTCTTTTCCTGATTCAACACTCTCGTATAATTCTTTAAATACAGGAGCAGTAGCATCACGGAATTTTTTCCACCAGTCCAAGGCACCACGTTGTGCAGTAGTAGAACAGTTGGCATACATCCAGTCCATTCCGTTTTCTGCTACCAATGGCATCAATGACTGGGTTAACTCTTCCACGGTTTCATTGAAAGCTTCAGAAGGAGAGTGGCCTTTGGAGCGCAACACGTCATATTGCGCTGCAAATATTCCCTGGATAGCACCCATCAAAGTTCCTCTTTCACCTGTCAGGTCAGAGTAAACTTCTTTTCTGAAATCAGTTTCAAATAAATAACCACTTCCTACTGCAATTCCCAAAGCAATAACCCTGTTAAAAGCATTGCCTGTAGCATCCTGGAAAATGGCATAGGAACTATTTAATCCACGGCCCTGCAAAAACATTCTGCGTAAAGAAGTGCCGCTTCCTTTAGGAGCAACTAAAAATACATCCACGTCTTTAGGAGGTACAATTCCTGTTTGTTCATTAAATGTTATACCAAAGCCATGAGAAAAATATAATGCCTTGCCGGGAGTTAAATATTTTTTTACAGTTGGCCACATTGCCAGTTGTGCTGCATCGCTTAACAAATAACAAATAATGGAACCACGCTGTAATGCTTCTTCAATTTCAAACAGTGTTTCGCCGGGAACAAAACCATCTTTAACAGCTTTATCCCAACTCTTACTGTTTTTGCGTTGTCCAACTATGACGTTAATGCCATTATCTTTTTGATTAAGAGCCTGGCCGGGACCTTGCACACCATAACCAATTACTGCTACAGTTTCATTTGCCAATACTTCCTGAGCTTTTGCCAGGGGAAATTCTTCACGGGTCACCACATTTTCAGTAACACCGCCGAAATTTAATTTTGCCATTGTTTTTTATTTTTTAAAAGTTTACTATTTATTGTTTAGTTATCAAGTCGGAAAAGTCCGGAGTCTGAAAGTCTGAAAGTCTGAAAGCAACTTTCTGTCTTTCGGACTTACCGTCTTCTTATCTACATTGAAAACACTTTTTCATTTTCGCTTAAGAATTCATTTTCTTTTACATCTTCACCCGGTTCCTTGTATTCAAAAGATTTTAATTTATTATGAAAGCCATCACTTTTTTTGATGATTGCTACCCGGGCACTTCTTACAAATTCTATCAGTCCATAGGGTTCAAGAACCTTGATCAGTGCATCTGTTTCTTCACGGTGACCTGTTGCCTCAAAAACTGTATAATCTTTGCGGATCACTACGGCTTTAGCACCATATTGACGAAGCAGTCTTTCTACCTGCACTTCTTCCGCTATAATATCGGTAGGTACTTTATATAAAGCCAGTTCCTGCCAAATGATTTCACTATTGGTATTATAATATGCTTTAAGAACCTCTACCTGCTTTTCAATCTGCCTGCATAGTTTACGTACCACATCTTCTGTTTCGTTGATCACAATATTAAAGCGATGAACACTGTCCACTTCGCTGGGGGATGTGTTCAGGCTTTCAATATTTATCTTTCTTCTGGAAAAGATAATGGCTATACGGTTCAGCAAACCAATTTGGTTTTCTGTGTAAACTGTGATTGTATATTCTTGTTTGGTCATAAGTTAAAAGTTAAAAGGCAAAAGTCAAAAGGCAAAATTCAAAAGTCAAAATTCAAAAGTCAACATTATTGTGAGCTTTTAGTATTGATAATAATTTTTGCAATGATTTTTGAAATTTGATCTGCTTCTGTTATTAATTCATTTATTATTTTGTTATTACTTATATTAATTTCCTTTATCAGGTTCAACCAATATTTAGTTTCATTTGCCGATTTAAGAGCCACAGCGTAATAACTAAAAAAATCTTTCTTCGAAACACCTGCCATTCCTTCTGCAAGATTTGCTCCAACAGATGTTGAGCTTCTTACCAGTTGATCAAACAAGGAAAAATAAATCCTGTCATACTTTGTTTCTCCAACAAACAGCAACACATTTTTAGCAAATAGAAATGCTCTGTCCCTTATATTATAAACAGGAACTTCACCTTCTTCCACTAAAAAGTTTAACTCATCTTTCATTTTTAATCTTCCCATTTTTACTTTTTACTCTTTCATTTTTAATTATTAAAGCTCTTCTTTACTCAAAATCACTTCCGCCACACCACGACCCTGCGGCACCATGGGGAATACATTATTCTCTTTTCCTACCATGATTTCCAGTAAATAACTTTCCTTATAGTTAAGCATTTCATTTAATGCAATTTTCAATTCTTCTCTTTTGGAAATGGATTGGCCGTTAATACCATATCCTTTTGCTACCATTACAAAATCCGGGCTTTCAATATCAACAAAAGAATAACGGTTTTTATGAAATAGTTCCTGCCATTGACGTACCATGCCTAGGAACTTGTTATTCAGAATAATGATTTTTATATCGGGTTTAAATTGCATGATGGTGCCTAATTCCTGAATGGTCATCTGCATACCGCCATCACCTATGATGGCAATTACTGTTCTGTCCGGTGCACCATATTTTGCGCCAATAGCAGCTGGCAATGCAAATCCCATTGTGCCTAGTCCGCCACTGGTGATATTGCTCTTACTCGAATTATATTTTGCATAACGGCAGGCGACCATCTGATGCTGTCCAACATCTGTAACGATCACTGCTTCACCTTTTGTTATTTCATTAATGGCATCAATCACTTCTGCCATGGTAAGTTCATCGCAGGTTGGTGATAATTCCGGCTGAATACATTTCTCATTTTCCTTTTTCATGCATTCGGTGAACTTTTCCAACCATACAGGATAGGTTTTTTGTTTTACAAGCTTGGTCAGCATTGGCAATGTTTCACTGCAATCACCCCAAACCGGGACCGTAGTCTTTACATTTTTATCAATCTCTGCCGGATCAATATCCAGGTGAATCACTTTTGCTTGTTTGGCATACTTATCTAATCTTCCGGTAACACGATCGTCGAATCGCATGCCGACAGCAATCAATACGTCGCATTCATTGGTTAAAAGATTGGGGCCATAATTTCCATGCATACCCAGCATCCCAACTCCTAATGGATGATCAGTAGGAATAGCACTCATGCCCAAAATGGTCCATGCAGTTGGTATACCTGATTTCTCAATAAATTGTTGAAATTCTTTTTCTGCTTTTCCAAGAATTACTCCCTGGCCAAAAATGACAAATGGCCTTTCAGCTTCATTGATCAGTTTGGCTGCTGCTTCCACGTATTCTTTTCTTACGATCGGTTTTGGACGATAACTTCTGATATGATCACATTTTGTATAACCTGCATAATCGAATAATTGCAGCTGTGCATTTTTAGTAATGTCTATAACAACTGGTCCGGGTCTTCCGCTTCCGGCTATATAAAATGCTTTCGCTAATATATGCGGGATTTCTGTTGCATCAGTAACCTGGTAATTCCATTTGGTTACCGGCGTTGTTATATTAATTACATCGGTTTCCTGGAAAGCATCTGTTCCCAACAAATGCGCAAATACCTGGCCGGTGATGCAAACAACAGGAGTCGAGTCAATCATTGCGTCAGCTAAACCTGTTACAAGATTTGTAGCACCGGGTCCGCTGGTGGCAAATACCACACCGGTTCTTCCACTCACTCTTGCATAACCCTGTGCTGCATGAATAGCTCCCTGTTCATGACGAACCAGAATATGTTTGAGGCGATCGTGATAATCGTATAGTGCATCATAGATCGGCATGATGGCACCACCCGGATAACCAAAAATAGTGTCCACGCCTTCAACTAAAAAAGCCTGAAGAACTGCTTCACTTCCCGAGATAGAAGTTCCTTCCAATCCGCCAACTGTTGGGGACGTTTTTGAAGCTTCGGCTTTTTTTGCAGTTTCTTTTTTTACCTGAATAGTATCCATAATATTTTTTTATTCAAATTAATTATTAACCTCAATAAGCCGGCTATGTGTGCTTGCCAATTCTCCCCCTTCGGGGGAGTTAGAGGGGGCCGGGGCCTCATCTGTCACACATCCTTCACTGGCATCTTTTACACAGTTTGCATATTTGAACAATACACCTTTTGTTGCTTTCAATGCCGGTTGTTTCCAGTTTTTTCTTCTTTCAGTAATTTCATTTTCTGAAACTTTTAATGTCAGTTTATTATTTGCTGCATCAATTTCAATCAGGTCGTCATCTTTTACCAATGCAATCAAACCGCCATCAAAAGCTTCGGGTGTGATATGACCAACAACAAACCCATGCGTACCACCACTGAATCTGCCGTCAGTGATCAGTGCAACTGATTTTCCCAGTCCTGCACCAATGATCGCAGAAGTAGGTTTCAGCATCTCTGGCATACCCGGTGCACCTTTCGGCCCGATATTTCTGATCACCACAACATCACCCTCGTATACTTTGCCTTCTGAAATTCCTTTTATAACAGCCTGTTCGCCGTCAAATACCCTTGCCTTGCCTTCAAACTTTTCACCTTCTTTACCCGTAATTTTTGCCACACTACCTTTCTCCGCAAGATTGCCATAAAGTATTTGTAAATGTCCTGTTGCCTTTAATGGTTTTTCCAAAGGCATAATGATTTTTTGTTTTTCAAAATCAAGTGATGGAACTGTCGCCAGGTTTTCAGCAACAGTTTTTCCGGTCACTGTCATACAATCGCCGTATAACAATCCTTTGCTCAATAAATATTTCATCACGGTCGGAACACCGCCATGTTTATGTAAATCTTCCATCAGGTATTTACCGCTGGGTTTCATATCTGCCAGTAAGGGTACTTTATCACTGATGGTTTGAAAATCATCCGGTGTCAATTTTACACCAACAGATTTTGCCATAGCAATCAAATGTAAAACTGCATTTGTACTGCCACCCAATACCATCACAACTGTAATTGCATTTTCAAATGCTTTACGGGTCATGATATCGGAAGGTTTGATATCTTTTTCCAATAATATTTTTATTGCTTTTCCTGCTGCTTCACATTCGTCCTGTTTATCCTTGCTAAGAGCAGGATTAGAAGATGAATTTGGCAAACTCATTCCCAATGCTTCAATGGCACTCGCCATGGTATTGGCAGTGTACATACCACCACATGCGCCTGCACCCGGACAGGAATGCTGAATGATTCCTTTAAAATCTGCTTCAGATAAATTACCGGCAATTTTTTGTCCCAATGCTTCAAATGCACTTACGATATTCAGATCTTCTCCTTTATAATGCCCGTGAGCAATGGTACCACCATATAACATCAATGAGGGACGATTCAGTCTTCCCATGGCCATAACAGATCCCGGCATATTTTTATCGCAGCCCGGTACTGTGATCAATGCATCATAGTATTGTGCACCGGCATTTGTTTCTATGCTGTCCGCAATCAGATCACGGCTCACCAAGCTATACCGCATACCATCTGTGCCCATACTTATGCCGTCACTCACGCCAATAGTATAAAAACGTAAACCAATTAATCCTTCGGTATTGTTTACACTTTGTTTTATGGTAGTAGCCAGGTCATTCAAATGCATATTGCAGGGATTACCATCCCAACCCATACTTACAATCCCAACCTGTGCTTTATTAAAATCTTCTTCTGAAAAACCAATAGCATAGTACATGGCCTGTGCTGCAGGCTGTGTTGGGTCCTGTGTTAATGTCTTTGAATATTTATTTAGTTCAGCCATTTTATTTTTTATGTTGTCATCTTTTGTACTACTATCATCGTCCCTTGTGTCACACTCTTGTGCTTTCTGTTCTCTATTCGGCAACCCACACCGATGTTCTCAACTTGGCACTTTCCTCATTTCGCCCCTCCGAAGGAAGGGATGAGTTCGCTATGCAAACTCCTTCTTTACTATTCCTTGTTTCCGTGGCAATACTTCTTTTTCAATAACAAGTTCTTTATATGCAACTTGTATTTGCCTGCACAAAGTTTCATTCCACGGCTTTGGAAATTTTGTTTCATCCAGAATTTCAATTCCGATCACTTCGGCTGCTGTACCACAGAAAAAGGCAGCATCAGCTTCTTTCAGTTCATTTATAGTGGAAAATTTTTCTTCAACTTCTATATCTAAATCCGCACATAATTCCAGCACCGTTGCTCTTGTAATGCCCGGTAAAATATTTCCTAATGCCGGAGTAATAAGTTTGCCGTCTTTTTCATAAAAGAGATTTGCACCCGGCGCTTCAGCTACATAATTATTCATATCCAGCAACAATGCTTCATCAAACCCTTTTGCCTTGGCTTCCTGGCTGGCAAGAATGGAGTTTACATAATGACCGGCAGCTTTTGCTTCTATGATAAACCCTTTTGGGTTGGGTCTCTGGAAAGACGAGGTCATCACCTTTAATAATTTTTCTCCAAGGAAAGGCTGCATTTCCCATGCTTCAATTACAATGAATGATTTTTCATTCACATCAAATTTCATATTTGCGGGAGCATATACAACAGGACGTATATAGGCATCCTGCAGATTATTTCTTTTGAGTACTTCATAAGTTGCGGCAATCAATTCTTCAGATGTCCAGTGGTAGGGCATATTCAAAGACAATGCAGAATTCTTTAACCTGTCAAAGTGTTCTTTCTCTTTAAAAATTTTTGTTTCACCTTTTGCAGTTTTATAAGAACGGATCCCTTCAAACACACTATAGCCATAATGTAAAGACTGGCTATAAAGATCCATTTTAGCTTCAGTAGCTTTTACAAAATCTCCGTTGAGATATAATATTGTTTTTTCGTTATAATAACTTGCCATAGTAGCCCCTCCAAACCTCCCCGAAGGGGAGGCTTTTGTTTTTCAAATTTGAAATGTTTTTCTTTTTCAGTGCTCATCGAAAGTCCTTCCCTTTGGGAAGGATTTAGGATGGGCTAATAAAAAACCCGCCTGTTTTGGAGGCGGGTTGCTGTATAATTAGTTTTTAATTTATTATTATGCACCACCTCCTGTTGAAGTAATAATAATGACCACCACAATAATTATGGCGCTAGCACTGCTGATGACATTATGTATCTTATTCTTCAACATGAAGGATGTATGTTTTGTAAATATACACCCGCCGTTTTAAAAAAAGAACTAAAGCCCCCTAAATCCCCCGAAGGGGGACTTACCAAAACCCGGCCCTCGCTTTTCAAAAATTTCCAATTTATAAATCCTCTTTCAATAAGCTGGTCTTGTGCGTAGCCAAGCCCTCCCTTCGCGAGGGTTTGGGTGGGCTGCTATATTATCGTTGACTTTCTTAACTCTATGTTGTCTTTCTTAATAGAACCGGGTATCTTTTCACTTATATAATCACAAATCAATTCTCCAATAGTGGAAGTGAAATAAAAATTAACTGGGTCTATATCTTTTGTCACGAAATTATTTTCCAGTGTCCACAATACCGCTTCACGAACCAGGGCGGCTTCATTTTTCATATCAAAATGATCCAGTATCATGGCAGCAGATAAGATGGAGCCAAGCGGATTGGCAATATCTTTTCCGGCGGCTTGTGGGTAAGAACCGTGAATAGGCTCGAACAAGGCTGTTTTATTTCCTACAGATGCAGATGGAAGTAATCCTAAGGATCCGGCCAGTACACTTGCTTCATCACTTAATATATCACCAAACATATTTTCTGTAAGAATAATATCAAATTGTTTCGGATTGATCAGGATCTGCATCGCGGCATTGTCTACAAACATATAATCAACTGCTACATCGGAATATTCCGGGGCAATCGACTGTACTATTTTTCTCCACAATCTTGAAGTGTCCAGTACATTGGCTTTATCTACAAGTGTCAGTTTCTTCCTTCTTTTTTGAGCAAATTGAAATGCCTTATGTGTAATTCTTTCGATCTCTTCTTTGCTGTAAATACATTCATCACTGGCTACATTGCCGTCTTCTGAAGTTTGTTTTTTCCCAAAATAAATTCCTCCGGTCAATTCCCTGAAAACAATAAAGTCAACGCCTTCTAAATTTTTTTGTTTGAGCGGAGAAAGATGATGCAGGGAAGGGTAGGTAGTAATGGGCCGGATATTCGCATATAATTGCAGTGCTTTACGTATGCCGAGGATGCCCTGCTCCGGCCTTACTTTAGCGTTGGGATCGTTATCATATTTTGGATGACCAACAGCACCGAATAGAACTGCATCACTATCCAAACATATATCAATTGTTTCAGCAGGAAGGGCAGTACCGGTATTATCTATGGCTATTGCGCCTATCAATGCTTCGGTATATTGAAATGAATGTCCAAATTTCTCAGCTATTGCATTCAATACATAAATTGATTGCCGGGTAACTTCTGGCCCTATACCATCACCTTTTAAAATTGCAATTTTCTTTTTCATAAAAATTAAGCCAAAGCTTTTTCGAATTGTAAAATTTCTTCTTTACAGTTTAATAAATAATCAATGTCATCATACCCGTTTAAAAGACAGTTTTTTTTATAAATATTTATTTCAAATGACGAAGATTTATTTTCGAAACTTATAGTTTGTTTTTCCAGGTTTACCTCAATAACCGTTTTCGGATTGTTCTCCACGGCATTAAATAAATTTTCTAAAAATTCTTCACTAACTGTTACCGGCAATAAAAAATTATTGAGGGAGTTGTTCTTGAATATATCTGCAAAAAAACTACTAACCACTACATCAAATCCGGCATCTTTGATAGCCCATGCAGCATGTTCCCTGGAAGAGCCACAGCCAAAATTTTTTCCTGTAAGTAATATTTTCCCGCTGTAAGTTTTATTGTTTAAAACAAAATCTTCCTTTGGCTGATTTTCATCATCGTGAATATAACGCCAGTCACGGAATAAATTTTTTCCAAAACCATCACGGCTGGTGGCTTTTAAAAAACGTGCCGGAATGATCTGGTCGGTATCCACATTCTCAATGTTTAGCGGAACTGCAGTACTGATAATATTTTTAATCGCTTTAGACATTTTTATTTTTTAATTTTTACTTGCCAGCATTTCCCTGACATCACAAACTTCTCCGGTAATGGCCGCAGCTGCAGCAGTGAGCGGACTGGCCAGTAAAGTTCTTGCTCCCTGACCCTGGCGTCCTTCAAAATTCCGGTTGCTGGTACTGATGCAATATTTACCTGCTGGTATTTTATCTTCATTCATTCCCAGGCAGGCACTGCAACCCGGTTGACGCAACATGAATCCGGCTTCTGCAAATATTTTATCGATACCTTCTTCTATTGCCTGCTTTTCTACCTGCTTGCTTCCCGGCACTACCCATACTTCCACCGCATCAGATTTCTTTTTTCCTTTTACAAATGCTGCTACCATTCGCAGATCTTCAATCCTGGAATTGGTGCAACTGCCTATGAATACATAATCCACTTTTTGTCCTTTGATCGCTTTTCCTTCGGTAAGCCCCATATAAGCCAATGACTTTGATAAACCGGATTTATCTGTATCATTAATTGTAGCAGAGGTAGGAATAGTTTCATTCACACTGATTCCCATTCCGGGATTAGTGCCATAAGTGATCATTGGTTCAATATCGGTTGCATTAAAATGAAATTCTTTATCAAATTTTGCTTCACTATCACTGTAAAGAGTTTTCCAGTATTCTAAAGATTTTTCCCAATTAATCCCATTAGGGGCTTGGGGCCGGCCTTTCATATAACTAAATGTTGTTTCGTCTGGCGCTATCAATCCGCATCTTGCACCCATTTCTATACTCATATTACAGATCGTCATTCTTGCTTCCATAGAAAGACTTCTGATAGCAGAACCTGCAAACTCTACAGCATAGCCTGTTGCCCCGCTTGCAGAAATTTTTGAAAGTATATAAAGAACTATGTCTTTACTTACCACTCCATTATTCAATTCGCCTTCTATATTTATGCGCATCATTTTTGGTTTGGTCTTCAACAGGCATTGAGTTGAAAGAACCATTTCAACTTCGCTGGTACCAATACCAAAAGCAATAGCTCCAAATGCTCCGTGTGTTGAAGTGTGACTATCGCCACATACAATCGTCATGCCCGGTTGGGTGATCCCCAACTCTGGTCCAATTACGTGAACAATTCCTTGGAAAGGATGGCCAAGACCATACAGTTCTATTCCGTGCTCAGCACAATTTTTAATTAAGGCTTCAACTTGCTTTCTGCTTAGTTCTTCTTTGATAGGTAAATGCTGATCAATAGTTGGCACATTGTGATCTGCGGTGGCAATAGTTTGTTTTGGACGAAAAACTTTTATACCACGATTGTTCAATCCGGTAAAAGCCTGGGGGCTGGTTACTTCATGAATGAAATGCCGGTCAATATACAATACAGAAGGGCCATCTTCAATTTGTTTGACGATATGACTATACCAGATCTTATCAAATAAAGTAGTCCCACCACCCGAAGCAGTGATATTAGAAGAGCCGTTATTTTTTGTTTCACTCATTTTTTCTTCTTTACTGTTTTTCATAAACCCCTTTAGCAGATGGGGGTTAAAAATGCGTGGCGTAGAAACGCCACGCTATACCAAAACTAACTGCATTCCTGCCATGTGACAGTGCATGTATATGAGACTATTTAAACGCTTTCTATTGCCTGGGGTTTATATTGTTTTGCCATTAGCAACAGATCATCGTTATTTACTTCTTTTTTTGAATCGGCAACTTTTACAAATTGTGTATAAAGTGAATCGATATCATTTCTGTTAAATTCGAATCCAAGAATACGGAACCGGAACGCCAATGCACTTCTGCCGCTTCTTGCTGTTAATACAATTTTAGAAGAATCGGCGCCAACATCTTCTGGTTTTATTATTTCATAACACAAAGCATCTTTCAAAAAGCCATCCTGGTGAATACCGGAGGAATGTGAAAATGCATTGCTGCCTACTATCGCTTTATTTGCCTGTACAGGCATCCTCATTGTCTCGGAAACCAACTGACTCATCGGGTTTAAGAATTCAGTTTTGATGTTTGTATAATATCCCAATGTGTAATGTTGTTTCATGATCATCACAACTTCTTCCAGTGATGTATTTCCTGCTCTTTCACCTAAACCATTTATTGTGCATTCTATCTGCCGGGCACCATTCAATACACCGGAAATAGAATTGGCGGTAGCCAGCCCCAGGTCATTATGGCAATGACAGGAAATTATAGCTTTGTCAATATTGGGAACATTATTTTTCAGGTAAGCAATTTTTTCGCCATATTGATAAGGCAAACAATAACCGGTAGTATCAGGAATATTTACAGTTGTTGCACCTGCTTTAATTACAGCTTCAATCACCCTGGCTAAATAATCATTGTCTGTACGTCCGGCATCTTCAGCATAAAATTCAATGTTGTCAGTAAAATTTCTTGCCCATTTCACACATTGTATGGCTCTTTCAAGAATCTCTTTTCTTGTAGAATTGAATTTTGCTTTTATATGAAGGTCAGAGGTTCCAATACCTGTATGGATTCTTGGTCTTTTTGCATTTTTTAATGCTTCAGCAGCTACTTCAATATCTTTTTTTACTGCACGGCTTAATCCACATACCTGTGCATCTTTTATAACAGCTGCAATTTTTTGTACACTTTCAAAATCTCCCGGACTTGAAATGGGAAAACCTGCTTCAATAATATCCACACCGAGATTTTCCAGTTGAATTGCCAGTTCTATTTTTTCATTAGTATTCAGTTTACAGCCTGGTACCTGTTCACCATCCCTGAGTGTAGTATCAAAAATATAAACCTGGTTTTTAGACATAAAAAAGTATAAAGTGAAAGAATAAACAGGCTGTTTATTTTTGTGTCGCTTGCCAGTAACCAATAAACTTACAGCCTGTTTGTCCGAAAGTATTGCTAATTAGTATTTTGAGAAAGTCAAATTTGACCGTATTTTACATTGGACAGCGGGCTTGAAATCTTATGGAATCCTTGCCTGTAAAGGCTTTTAGTAATATAATTCTACAATGGCTAACCGTTCTGCAGATATGCTTTTTCAATTAATAAAATCCCTCAAAAAGGGGGAGAAGAGGAATTTTAAACTTTTTGTCAAAAGAAATTCGGCAGGAACTGATCTGAAAGTCATACAACTGTTTGATAGGCTGGAGAAAATGAAAGAATATGATGAAGCAGATTTATTGAAAAAAAATAAATTTTTTAAAAAACAACAGCTCCCGAATATCAAGGCGCATTTATACAAACAAATCCTTGCCAGTCTTAGAATCATGCGGGATGAAAACAATATTGATATCCAGCTGCACGAGCAAATGGATCATGCAAGAATTCTTTACAACAAAGGTCTTTATCATCAAAGTTTAAAAATTCTTGATAAGATGAAGGATGTAGTCAGGGCACATCATCAACTTACCTATCTGCAACAAGTATTATTTTTTGAAAAAAAGATAGAAGCGCTTTTTATAACGAGAAGCATGCAGAACAGAGCTATGGTGCTAACGAAAGAAAGTAATATTGTGAATGATCAGCTGGCAAATATTAACAGGCTTTCGAACCTTTCTTTACAATTATATGGATGGTATATTCAACATGGGCATGCAAGAAACAAAAAGGATGTAGATGAACTAAGGGAATATTTTGAAAAAAATCTTCCTTCCAATTCCATTGCGGATACGTCTTTCTATGAAAAATTATACCTGTACCAGTGTTATACCTGGTATGCATTTATTCGCCAGGATTTTATTCAGTATTACCGGTACACCCAGAGATGGGTTGACCTGTTCGAGAAACACCCTTCCATGCTATCTGCAGAAACGTCTAATTATATTAAGGGTATGCATAACCTGATGAGTGCTCATTTTAATTTACTTAATCCTGATAAGTTAAAAATCACGATCAAAAAATTTGAATTATTTGCACAACACCCATTGATCACTGATAACAATAACAATCGTATTCTAACCTATGTTTATTTGTACACAGCGAAACTAAATCTTTGTTTTTTGCAGGGAAATTTTTCCAAAGGCTTGAGGTTAGTTCCATTTTTGGAAAAAATGCTAAAAGAGTACAGCTTGTTCCTGGATACTCACAGGGTATTGGTTTTTTATTATAAAATTGCCTGTTTGTATTTCGGAAGCGGAGATAATGAAAAAGCCATTGATTTTCTAAACAGGATCATCAATCAAAAATCTGATCTGAGAAGCGATCTTCAGTGTTATGCCCGCTTGCTGAGATTAATCGCACATTATGAACTGGGAAATTTTGACCTGTTGGAATACCTTACCAAATCTGTTTACCGCTATATGGCCAAAATGGAAAACCTGAGTAAGGTAGAAGAGGAGATGTTTACATTTTTACGCCGTTCTTTCCGTGTAAGTGCCCATGCATTAAAACCGGAGTTTGAAAAATTGCTGGAGAAACTAAAAATGTATGAGCGAAATCCACTGGAAACAAGAGCTTTTACTTACCTGGATGTGATCTCCTGGCTGGAAAGTAAAATCAATAATGTAAACGTCCAGGATGTGATAAGGGAAAAGTATCTGCTTGGTAAAAGAAGAACCGGAATCAGGAATTAGTAAATGGGGAATTCTAATCAGGCTTTCAGATATGAAACTGCTCAACCTGTGATTGTATAAAAGCCAAAATTTCGAACTTCTCCTTCCAGGCTCACAAAAACAATTTGACATGTGAGTAACTCTATAAAAAAATCCTTTCTCCCATTCCTCCTTTCCCCTTACTTTTGCGCAATTTGTTTTTAATTATAAAAAAAAATTATGCCTGATAAACAATTGCCAGCTGTTCTGCTGTTAGAAGACGGAGCTATCTGTACAGGATTTTCTTTTGGAGCTACGGGAACGGCTACCGGCGAAATCTGTTTTAATACTGGTATGACCGGTTACCAGGAAGTGTTTACAGATCCAAGTTATTTTGGACAGATCCTGATCATGAACACGGTTCATGTTGGAAATTATGGGGTGAAAGATGCAGATGTGGAATCTGATTCTGTCAAGATCCGTGGATTGATAGGACGTAACCTGGAAGAATCTTATTCAAGGAAACAGGCAAACGGCTCTTTAGATGACTATTTGAAAAAAAATAATATCGTTTGTATTGAAGGAGTAGATACCCGTGCCTTAGTAACTCATGTACGTCAGCAAGGCGCTATGAACTGTATCATTTCTTCAGAAATACTGAATGTGGAAGAACTGAAAGCAATTCTTAAAAAAGTTCCATCGATGGAAGGACTGGAACTGGCTTCACAGGTAACTACAGAAAAGGAATATGAACTGGGTGACAAATCATCAGCTATCAAAATAGCAGTGATGGATTTTGGATGCAAACAACATATACTTCAATGTATGACAGACAGGGGGGCACATGTAAAGGTTTTCCCCGCCAAAACTAAAGTTTCAAAATTAAAAGAGTTTAATCCCAGTGGATATTTCATTTCCAATGGCCCTGGCGATCCTGCTTCAATGGATTATGCAATAGAAACTGTGAAAGATATTTTAAAAGAAAACAAACCAACTTTTGGCATTTGCCTGGGACATCAATTACTGGCTCTTGCCAACGGAGTCTCTACTTTCAAATTACATCATGGACATCGTGGATTAAATCATCCGGTAAAAAACCTGTTGACTGGCAGATCGGAGATCACAACGCAAAACCATGGATTTGGTGTGGATCCGGAATCTGTGAAAAAAGCAGAGCATATAGAGATTACACATATAAACCTTAATGACCAGAGTATAGAAGGAATCCGTGTAAAAGGCAAACCGGTTTTTTCGGTACAACACCATCCTGAAAGCACACCGGGGCCACATGACAGCCGTTATCTGTTTGATGAGTTTATCGGGTTAATTCAAAATTCAAAATGAAAAGGCAAAAAGAGTTTCAAAAAGCGATTTTGCTTTTGATTTTTTACTTTTTATTTTAGCTTAATATGAAAATAGCCATCATTAACGGCCCCAATCTTAATCTTCTGGGTAAAAGAGAAACTGATATCTATGGCAATAAGCCTTTCGACATTTATTTTGAAGAGTTGAAACAAAAATTTTCCAACGTTGAATTATCCTATTTCCAAAGTAATGTGGAAGGTGAACTGATCAATGAACTACAGCGAATCGGTTTTGAATATGACGGAATTATTTTTAATCCGGGTGGATATACACATACTTCTGTGGCTATAGGTGATGCAGTAGCGGCTATTAAAACTCCAGTAATAGAAGTTCATATTTCCAATGTACATGCAAGGGAAGATTTCAGAAAATTGTCTCATATATCCGGGAAAGCAGCCGGTAGTATTTTTGGTCTTGGGTTAAAAGGATATGAACTTGCAGTAAAATGGTTTTTGGAAAAATAAAATTGCCACAGAAACACGGAAAGAAATCCGTGCTTCCGTGACATTAATTAAGGATTATTTCTTCTCTGCTTTTTTCTGTACTTCATCCAGCTTGGCTATATAAATACTTCTTCCATGTGTGCCCAGTACAATTTCATTTTCTCTTTCCTGGATAACGATATCATGAATGGGAACTGATTTTGGTAAGCCTTTATTCCACATCATAAAACTGTTACCTGCATCAAAACTTACATATAAACCTCCGTCTGTTCCCACGTAAATAATATTTCCATTTTTTGGATCTTCACGGATCACATTGACAGGCTCAAACGGCAGATCTGTTCCAATTTTTTTCCATGTTGTTCCATAATCTTCACTCATGTATACATAATGCGCAAAATTATCAAAGCGGTATCCGTTTAATGTAACATATACTCTTCCTTCTTTATGTGCTGAAGCAATGACCCTGCTGACCCAAAGATTATTTGTTTGAAGTTTAGTATCAGGAATTTGCTTTTTAGATTTTTTAGATGAAGTTGAAGAAGCAGGAACCTGATTAATCTTCTCCCAGGTATAACCTCCGTCTTTAGTCAGATGAATATTTCCATCATCAGTTCCGGTATATACCAATCCAAACCTTAAGGGCGATTCCGATATAGTTGTTAATGTGCCATAGGGAACATTTCCTTTTTTATCGCCATTGCTAAGATCAGCAGTCATCGTTATCATTGTATCTGCTTTATTCAGGCTGCGGTGAAAATGATTGCTGCCGAAATAAACTACATCCTGGTTATGTGAACTGAGGAGAATGGGTGATTGCCAGTTGAAGCGATAGGGAAATTCTCCAAGTTCATGTCTTGGCGTAATCCTTTTTGTTCCTTCTCTTGTCAACCTGTTCGTTCTGGAATAACTTCCAAACTGAGACCCGTAATATGTTGTAAGATTATCTCTTGTATCTACCTGTACCTGCATACCATCACCGCCTCCAATATTTATTTCATTCCCGGATGTTTGTCCCAGGCCTCCTCCAAATCCTCCTCTTGAAATTTGTGAAGGCAAATACCAGACACCATTGTCCTGCAAGCCTCCATATACATTATAGGGCTTGGCATTATCAGCAGTAATTGCATAAAACTGGCCTACAGAAGGTGTATTGGCTTTAAACCATACTTCACCATCATCATAAGTAATATTTACTCCACCATCATTTCCATTGATCAGGTGAGAATCTTTTTTAGGGTTTACCCACAATGCATGATGATCAGAATGAACATTATTTTTATCCATATTCTTCCAGGTTTTTCCGCCATCTGTTGACAACAAGGGAGAAATTCCCAGTATATAGACTTTGTTTTCATCATATGGCGACACATATATTTTCCCAAAAAAATATCCATAGGAAGAAAAAGTGGATATTTCTTTTTCGTTTACTTTTTTCCAGCTTTGTCCTCCATTATCGCTTCGGTAAATTTCGCATCCGATCGGATTGGATTCAAATCCGGTGTTTACATTCAGGTAATCGTAAAGGACTGTAGGTTTATATTTATCTGCACCAACCCATTCTTTCAATTGTTTTGCTTTATATCTGCCTGAAAGCCTGTTTCGGATCAGAAAACTGTCCAATTTTATTTCATCCAGTCCGGCAAATTTCTCTTTTGTTATATCCTTCATGTCATCCAGGCTTAATGCATCGGAATTTGTCCTGCTGGTTTCTGGTTTTGCGTTTTGGTTATCAAGAATAGCATAAACGATCTGTGGTGATTTTGGAAAAACAGCAAGTCCGATTCTTCCGTTACCCTCACCGGTTGGAAAGCCAGATCCTTCAACAGTTAATAATTTCCATGTGTCGCCGCCATCAGTACTTTTATAGATGCCACTTGTTTTTCCATTGCCTGTAAATTCCCAGGCTTTTCTTAGCCGGTACCATGCTGCAGCATAAAGTTCATTTGGATTTTTAGGATTAATATCCATTTCTACAATACCTGTATTTTCATCAATGTATAAAGTCTGTTTCCATGTTTTACCTCCATCAATAGTTTTATAAACACCTCTTTCTTTATTTGGAGAATATAAATGACCCATTGCTGCTACCCATGCAATATTATTATCAGTAGGATGCAATTGAATTTTTCCAATATGATGACTTTCTGATAATCCAAGGTATTCCCAGGATATACCATTGTTATTGCTTTTATACACACCAATGCCGGCATAAGAGGAGCGGCTGCTATTTACTTCACCTGTTCCGGCCCAAATAGTATTTGATGACCAATTCACGGCAATGTCACCAAGTGTAAGAATATCTTCTGAATCAAAAATGGAAGTAAAGGACAACCCGTTGTTTTTTGTGTACCATAAGCCTCCGGAAGCATAGGCAACATAAAATTCTGTCGGATCATCAGGATTCACTTCCAGATCAGTTACCCGTCCACTCATGGTAACTGGTCCGATATTGCGAAAACCAATTTCATTAATCAGCGATTTTTTTTCTAAATCTTTACGTTGCTGAACTTTTTTCATTCTGTCTTCTGCTGAAGTAGGATTTACCTGTGCCTGAAGTGCAAGAGAATAAATTGTAAAAAATGAAAATAAAACAATCGTTTTTGCTGATGTTGTAAATTTTAACAGACTTGTCATAAATGCAGAAGTTTTCGTTATTAACTTTGGTTGTGTTTAGTTTTAAATAAAGAGCTATTAATCTACTGCTCTTTAGTTAACTCTCAAACTTACTAAACTATGCGATACCTTCTTCTTATATTCCTTGTCATTTCTATGAATGGTTATAGCCAATGCAAAACATCTATAATTGGTGTAAATGGTGATGTGCTTAACTGTACTGACTATAATGGTAAGAAACAAGGCAGGTGGGTAAACACAATGCCTGCTTTAAGAGGTGAACCAGGGTATGAAGAACAGGGTGTTTATATAGATGACAAAAAAGAAGGTGTATGGCAACAATTTACTTTAATGGGAGATCTATTGGCAATCGAGAATTACCGGTGGGGAAATAAGAATGGTAAATGTTTTTATTATACCAGGTTTGGCCAGCCTTTGAGGGAAGAAAGCTGGAAAGCCGTGAATCCTGACAATCCTTATGACACAGTAGATGTATACGATCTTAAAGATCCAACTAAAGTAGTTGAAAGAGTGGTGGTAAAACTTGAAGGGTTTGCCCTAAAACATGGCACCTGGAAATTTTATGACCCGGAATATGGAACAGTTGAAAAAACAGATCACTATCATTTAGATAAACTCCGCAACGAACTGGACGAACTGGCACCGATTGATATCAGTAGTAAGAGCCAGGATGGAACCAAATTAGATTCTGCCGGGAAAAAAATTGTAGCCAAACCACAGGCAGTATTGGATTATGAAAAAAAGAATGCGGGCAAAAAAAGCATAAAGGTCAGAGACGGGAGAACCGGAAACTGATTTTATTAGTTTAATCTATAATAAATAATGCCATTCGATTAAGCGACTTTATTTCTTTAATTGTTTTCTGTTTCTTTAAAATGCTTTTTTCTTTTCTTCTGCTTTTTGCATTGGGTTGCCTGGCTGTGGTTGATTTCGGCCAGCCTGTCCACTTTTGAAAACCTGGAACTTTGAAGGTGTACTGATTGCCGGCCAGTTATTATTGCTTTCATCAATATCGGCTGTTTCTTTCATCGGATCTAACTTTATCGAAACAACTTCTTGGTTTTTGACGAATGCTTTTGTTACCGAGTTTTCATTCTTTCTCCAGATCTGTGCGGGTATTTTTTCAATTTCTTTTGTTCCATCTTTATAAATCCATTCTAAAATAATGGGCATGGCCAGGCCACCTTTATTACTGAATTTAATTTCGTAGAAATGTTTATCAGCCAGTTCTTTTATGGTTTCTTCATCAGGCGGAGCTGAACCGGTTTTAGATTCCTGTGGATATCTGGTTGTATCATATTTCTCAATTCCTCTTGCATAACGCCAATAAAAATCCCGCAGAGAAGTATCAGCATCAGTTTGAAAAACAATTCCTGCTTCCCGGTTTCTTACTTTGGATATATCATCAAAAGCAGGTAACCTGGGTTTTTCTACGGTTCTGTAAATCACAGTATCCCTTTGTGGCCTGTTATTTGTAAAATCGGGTCTGAAATATTTTACACTATCAATGGAAATATCAGTGGCGTCAATACTGTAAAACCATCCCCGCCAGAACCAATCGAGATCTTCACCGCTGGCATCTTCCATTGTTCTGAAAAAATCTGCAGGGGTAGGATGCTTAAATGCCCATCGCCTGGCATATTCCTTAAATGCATAATCAAACAAATCCCGGCCCATAATTGTTTCTCTTAAAATATTGAGCCCGGTTGCTGTTTTTACATATTGGTTGGTAAAAAATTCATTGATGTTTTCGGAGTTGGTCATAATGGGCTCAAGTTGGTCTTTTGGCAATTTCATATAGTCAGCTGTTATGTAGGCTTTAGACCAGGTGGATGCATATTTGTTATCCCATGTTTCTTCGGCCAAGGTTTGGACAAATGTATTGAGTCCTTCATCCAGCCAGGTCCATTGACGTTCGTCGCTATTGATGATCATCGGATAAAAATTATGACCTACTTCATGAATGATAACAGTGATGGCACTGTTCTTTGACTGCTCTGTATAGGTTCCGTCTTTTTCTGTTCTTCCGGGATTGAAACAGATCATCGGGTATTCCATACCATTGGCTGCTTCTACACTTTGAGCTACAGGATAAGGATAGGGAATTGAAAATCCGGAATATGTTTTTATAGCATGGGTCACTGCTTTGGTAGAATACCGTCTGTAAATTCCATAAGCTTCTTTGGCATAAAAACTCATGCACATTATTTTTTTACCTTCTACCACAACAGGCATGGCATCCCAAACAAATTTTGGGCTGCTGCCCCAGGCAAAATCCCGAACATTGTCCGCTTTGAAAATGTATGTTTTCTTGCGGGGTGAAGCTGAAGCTATCGACTTTACATTTTGCTTTTCTGCTGCTTTCGCTTCTTCCAGGGTAACTATTTCAATAACATCTTTTGCGTTTTGTGCTTTCTGCCAACGTCCCATTTGTACGGGAGATAAAAGCTGTGTATAATTCTGACACTCTCCGGTAGAGCTTACCACATGATCAGCAGGTACGGTCATTTGAACCTTGTAATTTCCAAATGTAAGTGCAAATTCTCCACGTCCTGTAAACTGGTGATTTTGCCATCCCTGGAAATCGCTATATACACATAGCCGCGGATACCATTGTGTCATGGTGAAAATATAATTTCCATCTTCCGGGAAATATTCATAACCGCCTCTTGCCAGTATAAATGGATTTATCCGGTTAAAGATTTTATAGTTCCAGTCGATCGAGAAAATAATTTTTTGCCCGGGTTTTAATGGGGTAGCCAGATCGATCCGCATCATCGTTTTATTAATAATATATTTCATGGGTTTTCCTGCAAAATCAACAACCCTGGTGATATTAAAACCAAATTCATTGGATAAGGTTTTTTCTAGCATATTTTCCGCCACATCACTACTTAGTTCAATGTTAATTGAACTTGCATCCTGGTAATTGGCATTGTTGGCCGAGCTATGCTGGTTCTCATCCAACTGAAGCCATAAATAGGGAAGAATATCCGGAGAATTATTATAATAAGTAATGGTTTCACTGCCAGTAAGCCTGGTTTTCTTTTCATCCAGTTCACATTTAATATCGTAGTCACAACGTTGTTGCCAGTATTTTGAACCCGGCGCACCACTGGCAGTTCGGTATTCATTTCCTGTGGGTAAAATAGTACCCAGCTGTTCAAACTTATTTCCATGGTTGGATACAGGATTGTTTTTAATATCCTGTGCTGAAAGAAAACTGATAAACAGGGTTTGCAGACAACAGGCTATGAGAATTTTTTTCATATTATTTTGTTTGGCGAGGTCTAAATGTAATCAATTACTCATTTGGATTATTACATTAACAAAAAAACCACTCGTTTGTGAGTGGTTTAAAAATAAGCTTTGAACTTTTATTAAAATGCTTTTTTCTTGTCAGTTGAATTCTGCATCGGATTCTTTGTACCGGGAGGCGGTGCAAATGGACTTCCTGTTTGTTTGAATACGGTGAATTTAGATGGTTGGGGAACAGTGGGCCATTTGTTATTGCTTTCATCAATATCTGCTGTTTCCCTCATTGGATCAAGAACTACAGATGCAACTTCTTTATTTTTTACAAATGCTTTGGTAAATCCTGCTTCATTTTTTCTCCAGATCTGTGCCGGTATTCTTTCAATTTCTTTTGTTCCATCCGTATAGGTCCATTCAAGGATTACCGGCATAACCAGCCCCCCCTTGTTTGTAAATCTTAATTCATAAAAATGTTTATCCGCCAATTTTGATTTTGTTTCTTCATCTGTTGGCAGGCTTCCTGTTGTTGAATTTGCAAAGTAGCCAGCCGTATCATACTTTTCAATTCCCCTGGCATATCTCCAGTAAAAATCTCTCAGGCTGGTATCTGCATCCGTTTCAAAAACAATTCCCGATTCCCTGTTTCTTATTTTCGTAATGTCTTCAAAAGAATTTAATACTGGTTTTTGTACTGCAAATTTTCTTACTGTATCTCTTAATGTATTTACAGAAGTGAATTCGGGTCTAAAGTATTTTACAGTATCCAGTGAAATATCACAAGCATCAATGCCATAAAACCATCCACGCCAGAACCAGTCAAGGTCTTCGCCACTTGCATCTTCCATCGTACGGAAAAAATCAGCTGGTTCAGGATGTTTGAATGCCCAGCGTCTCGCATATTCTTTAAATGCAAAATCAAATTGTTCACGACCCATGATCGTTTCTCTTAAAATATTCAAAGCTGTCGCCGGCTTTGAATATGCATTGGGTCCAAAATTTACAATGTTTTCTGAATTACTCATGATTGGTTCCAGCTGATCTTTCGGCAATTTCATATAATCAACTATTCCATATGCAGCTCCGCGGGTATTCGGAAATTTGTTATCCCAAAGCTCTTTGGTAATATAGTCCATAAAGGAATTCAGGCCTTCATCCATCCAACTCCACTGGCGTTCGTCACTATTTATGATCATCGGGAAAAAATTATGACCCACTTCATGTATTACAACACCCAGCATCCCGTTCTTAGTTCCTTCACTATACGTTCCGTCTTTTTCTGTCCGGCCAAAATTGAAACAGATCATGGGATATTCCATACCACTGCTGGCTTCCACACTCTGTGCAACAGGGTAGGGATAAGGAATGGTAAAGTCAGAATAGGTTTTAATAGTATGTGCTGTAACCTTGGTTGAATATTTTCTGTAAAGATTATAGGCCTCCTTCGGATAAAAACTCATGCACATTACTTTTTTCCCGTTTACATATGCTGGCATGGCATCCCAAACAAATTTCGGACTGCTGCCCCATGCAAAGTCACGGACATTGTTTGCCTTGTAGATATATGTTTTCTTGCGAGGCGAAGCCGAAGCAATCGTTTTAATATTATTTTTTTCAGCAGCTTTTGCTTCTTCCAATGTTACTATTTCCAGAACATCTTTTGCTGTTTGTGCTTTCTGCCATCTTCCAAATTGTGCAGGAGTCAGTACCTGAGCATAATTCAGGCATTCGCCTGTGGAACCAACAGTATGATCTGCAGGAACTGTCATCTGCACTTTAAAATCTCCAAAGCTTAAAGCAAACTCTCCCCGCCCGGTAAACTGGTGATTTTGCCAGCCCTGGAAATCGCTATACACACAAAGCCGTGGATACCATTGTGCAATTGTGAAAACATAATTGCCATCCTCGGGAAAATATTCATATCCACCCCGACCTCTTTGTTGCATGCGGTTTGTGATTTTATAATTCCAGTCAATTTTTAAAACATATTTCTGTCCGGGTTTCAATACAGCTGGCAGCTCCACCCGCATCATTGTTTTATTGATCGTATATTTTAAATTTTTTCCAAGTGCGTCCGTGATCTTGATAATATTAAATCCAAAATCATTCGTCTCTGTTGCCTTTAACAGGGTTTCTGCGGCTGTTGAACTGGTTCTGCCGGAAATATTACTGGCATCCTGGTAATTGGCGTTGTTTTCAGAACTATGCTGGTTTTCATCCAGCTGAAACCACAGGTATGTTAGCTGATCAGGCGAATTATTAAAATAAGTTATTGTTTCATTCCCGGTAAGCAATAATTTTTTTTCATCCAGTTCACATTTAATATCATAATCTACTTTTTGCTGCCAGTATTTCGGCCCCGGGGCACCACTGGCTGTACGGTATTCATTTGGTGTGGGTAAAATGGTTCCCAGTTGTTCAAACTTATTTCCGTGATTGGAGCCTGGATTGTTTTGAATGTTTTGAGCAAAAATGAAACTGCAAAGAAATAATTGCAGGCATATTACACTTGAGATCTTTTTCATCATAAAACTAATATTTATTTAAAAAGGTAAACGTTCGATTGACATTTTTAAGGCTAAGGAAAAAACAGCTGCTGATAAAAATATTACCCAATTTCTTTGTGAAACTTTCAGCAGGTTTACAAACATAAACGAAATGGCCAGGATTATTGTCACTACTGCAATTTGTCCAACTTCCAACCCAACATTAAATCCAAATAATCCCCAACCAATACTTTGATCTGATGCCAGAACAAAACGAATGGTATTGGCAAATCCCATTCCATGAATCAGTCCAAAAAACAAAGCAAGGAGATAGTTTAAATGAACGGTGCCGGCTTTGGGATTTTTCTGCACTAAATTAGTAAGAGCAGTTACAACAATCGTACAGGGAATTAAAAACTCTACCCAATTTCCTGATATCCGGAAAATATCCAATACGCTTAATGCCAAAGTAATGCTGTGTCCGATGGTAAATGCTGTGATAAGCAATAAGACCTGTTTCCAATCCTTAAGTAAATAAATTGCAGCAAGTGCCAGAATAAAGAGCTGATGATCGAGGGCATCAAAGCTGACAATATGCTCCCATCCTATGTTGAAATAAAAACTAAAATCAGTTATCATGCCGGTGCCTAAAATTTAACGACTCTTATTGTCAGTTGATCAAAATAAAGCAGAGATTTGCATCGAAAAAAATTAAAATGTTTAATGGTTAAGATATTCCATCAGTGGTGTTTAAATATAATTTTTTTATTCGTTTTCAGTCTTTCTGCATTTTCAGCATTAAATACTGAAGGAATTCATCCTTATTATGTTAGCGTAGTTGAAATCAACCATAATAAAGACGATAAAACAATTGAAATAAGTTGTAAAATATTTACTGATGATTTTGAAAAGACTTTGGGGAAAGTGAATAAAACTTTTGTTGATCTGATCAATCCCAAAGACAAGCCGGCAGTTGAAAGGGGAATAAGGGATTATATTACAAAAAATCTTTCTGTCAGCGTAGACAATAAACCCGTAAAATTTACTTACCTGGGTTATGAAATTTCAGATGGAGCCGCCTGGTGTTATTTACAGGTAGATAATATTCCTGCTATTAAAGACCTGGAAATTGTAAATAAAATACTTCATGATTATACTGATAAACAGGTAAACATTATGCATGTAACAGTAAATGGAGGCAGAAAAAGTTCAAAACTGGATTTCCCGAATAGTGTTGCAAGTTTCAATTTTTGACAATGAAATGAATATTTAATTTTTCATTATTTGAAAATAAAATTCTTCATAAACATTCACTGATTATTCTTCCATTTCACCTCTTATCTCTTCACTGATTCTTACCAGTACTTTATCAATCCTGTGTCCGTCCATATCAATGATCTCGATCTTAAAACCTTTCCATTCAAATTTATCCGCAGTTTGTGGTATTCGTTCCAGTTCGTGCAGGATAAACCCGGCCAGGGTATCAAATTCATGTTCCCCTTCATTCATCCATTCTGCTTTGTCAAAACGGGAAAGAAAATCATAAAATGGTATCTGGGCATCAACAAGGAAACTACCATCATCCCGTTCTTTTACTTCATAATCACTCATATCGCTTTGCGGAATATCACCAACGATTGCTTCCAGGATATCATTTAAGGTAATCATGCCCTGGATTGTACCATATTCATCTACTATAAAGCAAGTATGCTGTTTGGTCTGTTTGATTTTTTCCAAAACCTGGTAAGCTGAATTATTTTCCGGTACGAACATGGCCGGCTTCATGATCTGTTTGAATTTTGTAAGATCATCGGTTACATAAAGATCTTTAAGAGAAACTATTCCTTTCAGGTTGTCAATATCTCCGTCACATATCGGGTAAATTGAATGTGGTTCAATGATGATCTTTTCCTTGATTTTTTCTTCATTTTCATCCAGATCAAACCAGACAATATCGCTCCGGTGTGTCATTAATGAAGTAATATTTCTGTCGCCCAAATGGAAAAGGCGTTCAATGATCTCTTTTTCTTCTTCTTCAATGGTGCCAGCCACGGTACCCTCTGTGATCATGGTTTTTATTTCATCTTCAGTAACTGCATCATCTTTTGATTTCTGAATCTTAAATAGATTAAAGAATAACTGGCTTATACTGTTTAAGAGCCATACAATAGGATAAGTGATCTTGGCAAATATCAACATCGGGCCTGAAACGGCTATTGCAATTCTTTCTGCTCTCAATAAGCCGATTCGTTTGGGAATCAATTCTCCAAATATGATGGTTACAAAAGTGACAATGATAACAATAATGGCAATAGCGATATTATGAGAGTAAGCTTCCAGGAAACTGATTTTCGCAATAACTGGTTCCAGGGATTTGCTGAATTTTTCACCTGAGTAAACCCCCGTCAGGATAGCAATAAGTGTAATGCCTATTTGTGCTGCAGATAAAAACAGCTGTGGGTTATTAGAAAGATCCAGGGCTATTTTTGCACTGAGATCTCCTTTTTCAGCCATTGTTTCCAGCCTTGACTTACGGGCAGAAACCAAAGCAATTTCTGATATTACAAACAATCCATTGAGTAAGATCAAAAACAGCAAAATGATTATCTCCATTAATATTCTTTATTGATTATTTGCCGAAGGTAACAATTCCGAATTGCTTATTAAAAAAGCCACCTGTAATGAGTCCGATGAAAACACCTGCCACAGCTCCTCCAAGCACATCAAATGGATAATGAACACCAACATATACCTGGGCATAACAAATAGCAGTAGCCCATAAAAAGGCTAATAAAGCCCAGTTTTTAAAGAGTCTGTGGAAAGTAATAAAGAAAAAGGTTGCCATACCAAAATGATTGGCTGCATGGGATGATGTAAAACTATACCCCCCTGAACAATGATTTACCAGAAGCCGGACATTTACCAAAAAGTCCGGATCCTGAAAAGGTCTCAGCCTCTCAAAGCTCTCTTTAAAGATCTTACTTCTTAAAATATCAGTTAAAGAAATAGTGCAAATAAAGAGCAACAACCACCAGCCGCTGTTTTTCTTCACATTCATTAATACAAAAAGAAAAAGAAACAGGTAAAGTGGTAACCAGAAATTGGCATTTCTCAGATAAGGCATAATGCTGTCAAAAAATGGATTGCTCAGTTGTTCATTGATCAGTATGAACAACCAGCGGTCCCATTGTTCCAGTTTCTTAAAAATTGAGATCAGGGTGAAAATCAAAAACATTTGGCAAAAATAGAGGAACGGTTAAAATATAGTTCAGGGTCTTTGCCTTCCATTGATAAATTGTTTTCTTTTGTAACTCTTTTAATGCTTGTAAGATTTAAAATACCAAAAACTATTCTGTGGGTTATTAACCTCCTCCTGATCTTCTTTATCATTTTCACGTTTTTCAGGTTTGCCACTTTTTTTGCATTTAAACCTTCAGATCTTTCATTTTTTGAATTACTGGATTCTTTTTTACTGGGTATGCGGTATGACTTGCGCTGGATATGTATCATACTTTCTCCAATTGTATTGCTCAGCCTGGTGCCCGGCCTTTCTCCTTTTTATTCCGCTAAAAATAAAAAATGGTGGACCTGGTACCTGGCGGTTCTCACCTTTATTGTATTCTTCTTTTTTGCAGCTGATTTTGGAAGTTTTTCCTATAATGAAACAAGACTGGATGCAGGAGCCCTGAATTTTGCTGAAGATCCGGGAATATCATTTAAAATGTTATGGCAAACTTATCCGATGTTCTGGTTGATAGCAGGATTGATTTTGGCTGTGTTTTTTTTCCGATGGACATACCGGCAAAGTCACTGGAGAGTAATCAGTAAAACGGATGGTCTTGGAATACCCTACCGCAGAAAATATTTTATTATTACCGTACTGCTCTTTGGAGTACTGATTTATGGAAGCTTATCAGGTAGTTCATTAAAGTGGTCAAGAGCCATGACACTGGGGGATGATTTTAAAAATTATTTATCCTTAAACCCGTTGCAGAATTTTTTTACCACACTTAAATTCAGAAAACCGGGTTATAACGAAAAAAAGGCAAGGGAGGTTTTTCCCGTTGTTGCAGAATGGATGGACCTAAAAAATCAATCTGATTTTTCATTTCACAGAAATTATCTGCCCAGTAATAATTCATTGGAAAGTAAGCCAAATATCGTATTGGTTTTGTGTGAATCCTTCAGTATGTATAAAAGCAGCATGAGTGGAAACCCTTTAAATACGACTCCTTTTTTTAAAAGCCTGGCAGAGGAAGGCATTTTTTTTGAAAAATGCTTTACACCTCATTTTTCCACTGCAAGAGGATTATTTGCTGCAATAACCGGTATCCCGGATGTTCAGCAGTTTAAATTTTCCAGCAGAAATGACCAGGCTTTGAATCAAAGAACTATCATAAATGATTTTGAAGGTTATGATAAATTTTATTTTCTCGGTGGCAATCCTGAGTTCAATAATTTTCATGGCATTTTAAAAAACATACAAGGGTTGCAAATGTACACAGAGGGAAAATTCAGCTCTCCAAAAATGAATGTATGGGGTATCAGCGATAAAAATCTTTTCCTGGAAGCAAATAAGGTTTTCAGGCAATCAACCAGGCCATTCTTTTCCATTATTCAAACGGCAAACAATCACAGGCCTTTTATGATACCTGAAGAAGAGAATGGATTTATAAAGCATTACCCTCCTGCAGATTCCCTGAAGATCTATGGATTTGATTCACAAGAAGAGTATAATTCTTTCCGGTATTCGGATTATTGTATTAAAAAATTCATGGAAACAGCAGAACAGGAAAATTATTTTCATAATACCATTTTTGTTTTTGTTGGTGACCATGGTGTAGCAGGTAATGCTGATGCAATGTATCCATCTGTATGGACAAATCAGCGGCTGACTGATCAGCATGTGCCATTATTGTTTTACGGAAAGCATTTGTTACAACCCGAAAAACGTACTGAGGTGGTTTCCCTGATTGATGTATTGCCTACGATTGCAGGGTTTGTTCACCAGCCTTATACAAATTCTACATTGGGCAGAGATCTGCTGGATAAAGAAAAGAAAAGAAATTTTGCATTCATCACCAATAACCAGGGAAGGATAGGGATGATGACAGATGATTTTTATTTTACGATGAATGTTGACCTTTCAAATAATGAAGAAGAATACAATCCCAACGAACAACTTTTTCCGGTTAATGGACCCATTCTTAATTATGACCGGCATCAGCAGGATTCAATAAAGAAAAAAATGAGCTCAGTTACTTCAGCTTTTTATGAAACTGCCAAGTGGATGCTTATGAATAATAGGTAGCATCCACTTTCATTAAGACTATTGATTGGTTAATTGATTATTCAGTTACTGACTGTGAACTGTTGCATAGCATCTCTTCCGGGGAAGTTTGGAAAGGCTATTTTTTAGCTACTATAATCAACCTTGGTTTATTTCGGATATGATAATTACCCAACTGATAATCGCCAAAAACTTCCTGTACCTGTAAATGATGATAACTTAACATATCTGTAAAATCGCCGAGTGAAAACTTGGCTACTTTTTCTGTATGCTCCAGCGGATAAGTCAACAAAGCATCTCTTACAATGATCTTTTTATAAAAATGTGTATCATCCTGCCAGCGGTGGATTTCATAAAACACTCCGTCTAAAGATTTTTCTTCATTATGAATAAAGTGATCTTCTGAATAATGAACATTCAGGTAATCAATTACAAAAATGCCGTCTTTTTTCAGGCAGTTGGCAATTGTACGAATCGTATCATCATGTTCTCTTCTTGTATTGAAATAACCAAAACTGGTAAAGAAATTAAATACATAATCATAATAATTTACCCTGAACGGCAAGCGCATATCATGCTGATAAAATTCCAGGTTATCAGTTTCAAATTTTTTTGCATGGTTGATACTTGAAGGAGAAATGTCAATGCCGGTTAAGTTAAATCCTTTTTCTGCAAGCGTTAAACTATGGCGCCCACGGCCACAGGCTACGTCGAGCATCCCGGATCCGGGATTTGGGTTAAGATAATTAATGAGGTTATTAATAAACGAATTTGCTTCTTTTTGATCCCTTTCAAAATATAATTTATGATAATAAGGTGAATCGAACCAGTCTTTATACCATGCCTTCTCTGCCATTCCGCAAATATAATCGTTGAAAACAGTGATTCATGAAGAGTTTGTAATGATTTTCATTCACAGTAATTCAGGAAAACTTGTTTTAGTGCTCTACGCTTAGTTATGTATTTTTGCATCCTTAATCTATTCAATTTCACTTTGTGGCATTAATTAAAAGTATTTCAGGCATCAGAGGAACTATTGGCGGAAAACCGGGAGAAAATCTAACGCCAGTTGATATTGTAAAATATACTGCATCTTTCGGAAGCATAGTTGCCGGTAAAAAAAAGTCAGTAAAAATAGTAATTGGAAGAGATGGTCGTATCAGTGGGGCCATGGTTCGGGATCTTGTGCTGAGCACATTAACCGGATTAGGAATTGATGTTATTGATATTGGATTATCTACCACACCTACCGTTGAACTGGCGGTAAAAATGGAAAAAGCGGATGGAGGTATTATTATCACAGCCAGTCATAATCCCAAAGAATGGAATGCATTGAAATTATTGAATAACGAAGGGGAATTTATTTCTGCTGAAACCGGTGCTTTGGTTTTGGAAAAAGCGGAACAGGAAGATTTTGTTTTTTCTTCAGTAGATAAATCAGGAAAAATAACTACAGACGATTCCTACTTACAAAAGCATATTGATGCTGTTGTGAATTATCCCCTGGTAAACGCAAAGGCAATCGCCAACCAGGACCTGCGGATTGTAGTAGATGCGATCAATTCGACAGGTGCTATTTATGTGCCGGCATTATTGGAAGCCCTGGGAGTAAATGATGTGATCGTTATTAATGAAGAAGTGAATGGAAAATTTGCCCATAATCCGGAACCTTTACCGGAAAATTTGAATTCGCTTTGCAACGAAGTAGTTAAACAAAAAGCTCATTTGGGTATTGCAGTGGATCCCGATGTGGACCGGCTTTGTTTTGTAAATGAGGACGGATCTTTTTTTGGAGAAGAGTATACACTGGTAGCAGTTGCAGATTATGTTCTGGGGAAAATAAAAGGAGCAACAGTAAGTAATATGAGCAGTACCCGGGCTTTAAAGGATGTGACAATAAAACATGGATGTGAATATTATCCTTCAGCCGTTGGTGAAGTGAATGTGGTAAATAAAATGAAAGAAGTAAATGCAATAATAGGGGGTGAAGGAAATGGCGGGATCATCGTCCCGGATTTTCATTATGGCCGCGATGCATTGATTGGTATCGGATTGTTTTTAAGTCACCTTTGCAACCACATGATGGGTATGAAATCTTTAAGGGGCATGTATCCGGATTATTTTATTTCAAAAAATAAAATAGAATTAAACAATGGCGTTGATGTGAATGCTGTTTTTGAGAAGATCAGGAAAAAGTATATCAAGAATCCCGTAAATACCGAGGATGGATTAAAAATAGAATTTGATAATGATTGGGTGCATCTGCGAACATCCAACACTGAGCCCATTATCCGTATCTATGCAGAAAGTAATTTTGAAACAACCGCAAAAAATATTGCTTCAAGGCTGATGCAGGATATCAATGAATTCAAATAAAAACCAGGTAATATTTTTTTCTGTTAGACCGACAAATTCATTTAGTCATACTGTTAGTGGCGAATAATTATATTTGCGTCAATTTTATAATAAATACCCCTTTTAACGGGCAATTGAATGAACAGGATTTATTTAGATAATGCTGCAACTACTTCACTTGACAAAGAAGTGCTGGATGCGATGATGCCTTATTTGACCACACATTTTGGAAACCCATCTTCTATTTATTCTTATGGCAGAGAAACAAGAATGGCTATTGAGAACGCAAGGAAATCTGTTGCTAAACTTCTGAATGCACATCCGGGAGAAATATTTTTTACCAGTGGGGGTACAGAAAGCAATAATACGGCAATTTTATCTTCAATAAGAGATTTGGGTTGCAAACACATTATTACATCACAAATAGAGCATCATGCAGTTTTGCATACTGTAGAACATTATGCTTACAGAAAGGAAGTGACATGTAGTTTTGTAAAACTTTTATCAAATGGACATATTGACCTGGAAGACATCGAAGCACAACTGGCCGGAAGAGAGGAAAGGTGCCTGGTTACCTTAATGCATGCAAATAACGAGATTGGAAACCTGCTGGATATAAATGCAGTTGGAAATATTTGTAAGAAGTATAATGCAATTTTTCATTCGGATTGTGTACAAACAGTGGGCCATTACCCGATGGATCTGCGGAATACTCCGGTGCATTTTATTTCTGCTTCAGGCCATAAATTTCACGGCCCGAAGGGATGTGGAATTTTGTATATCAATGATAATATTAAAGCACATCCATTTATTTTTGGCGGCGGTCAGGAAAGAAAAATGAGAGCTGGTACAGAAAATCTGTATGGCATTGTTGGTTTTGCCAAGGCACTGGAGTTATCCACAGAAAGTTTTGAAAAGGATATTGCCTATGTACAATCATTGAAGTCTTATATGCTTCAACAATTGCGTAAAAATATTACTGGAGTAGTACTGAATGGTGATGCTGAAGGCAGATGCCTTTACACAGTTTTAAATGTTTCATTTCCCAAATCAGAGAAATCAGAAATGATCTTATTTAATCTTGACATGAGTAATATTTGTGCATCGGGAGGAAGTGCCTGCAGTAGTGGTGCTGATATAGGATCACATGTTATACGGGCTACTAACAATAATCCAAACCTGGTTGCGGTACGTTTTTCTTTTTCAAAACATAACACCAAAGAAGAAATTGATATTGTAGTAGAAAAACTAAAACAGGTTATTTAAAGCAAGAAAGATCCCGGCATAGGATCTTTCTTAATAGAATGTTCATAGAAATTATTAGTTTGAATACGATCCCCCTGCATTTACCCAACTCACAATTCTATCTCTGTCTGCCTGGCTTAAACCTGCATTAGGTGGTTGTGGCATTTGCAGACCTGTTCCAAAATTATCCACTGCCCTGACTTTTATTCTTCCGCTATTTGTTACTATCTGGCAATCATCAGTAAAATTAATTCCTCCTGCAGGATTTGTACCCACATGACAACCAGCTGAAGTACAATTAGCAGAAATGATTGCTTTTACTGCGGAAAATAATGTTCCTGCAGGATTTGCATTTACAACTAAACTGGCAGTTTTTACACAGCCACCGGCATCTTTGGCGCCAACAGTATAGGTGTTTGCTGTAAGCAAATTAAATGTAGGCGATGCCTGGAATGCTCCACCATTAATATTAAAAGTAAAACCTGTTCCGCCCCCGGATGTAGTGACAGTAATTGAACCATTGGGTGTGGATAGGCAAGGAGTTGCCGCATTTGAAGTGCCGCTTACTGTAAACGTGGCTGAAGTACAAGGATCATTTGTGGTTATGGTAAAAGAGCCGCTTCCGGTACATCCCCGGCTGTCTTTTGCGGTAATGGAATAATTACCTGCTGCCAGCCCTGTAAAATTTCCTGAAGATTGAAATGCTCCGCCATTTATACTGAAAGTAAATCCGGACCCTCCGCTTGCAGAAGCAGATATGCTGCCATTGCTGCTGCCTGAGCTTGCGTTCGTGGTAGTTCCTGATACACTGATGGTAACTCCGGCGCAAGGATTAGGTGGGGTACCACCACCACTGCCTCCTTTACTGCCACAGGAATTTAACAGGAGCAAAATGATTGCTGGTGTTATTATTTTATATGTCAGATGCAAAATCTTCATGATTGCTTTTTTGTTTTATCGGAGCTCGTGACTCATAAGTTGCCTGGCATAAAAGAAAAAAACATTAATCTGGTCTTTTAGTTTTTCTATTATCACTTTTCGATTGAAACGGTTGAATTCTTGCGGTTAAAAGCAGGCCGGTGCTATTTAGTTTCACTTTGCCATAACCCACACCAATTAATGCAATTTTAAAATAGGGTTCTGCCTGCAAAGTAAAGTTGGGATTAATCTCTCTGGAAATACCTCCTGATAAATTAAGAACAGAAAAATAATGTTTATTCGCATTTTTATAAGTACGGGAATAATAAATGTATTGCGAACTGTTAGCTGGTTTATAATAATAATTGTATTCTTCTTTTTTCATGATTAAACTTGAAACTCCTGCAGATACAAACCAGTTCCAGCTTTTAAAAAATCCGAAATTGTAATCAATATT